>NZ_JBRREC010000113.1:0-13832 GCF_056760015.1 Stenotrophomonas sp. STEN029
GGTCAAAAAGCGGCCCCTACCGGGGCCCAAAACCGGGTCGCCGGGGCGGGGCGGGCCCGCCCCCCACCCGGCCCCCCCCCCGGGGCGGGGCCCCGGGGGGGGGGGCCCCCCCCCCCCCCCCCCCCCCCCCGCCCCCCCCCCCCCCACTACACCCCCTCCCTTTGCCGCAGGCAAGGGGAGGGTTGGAGAGGGGTCGCTCCTGCCCCTTGCCGAGCATGGCTCGGCACTACCTCACAGCGCTTTGTTCAACGTATACGTGCCATGCACCGACGCCTCAGCCAGCACATGGCCCTGCATGGCGCGATGCACATCGGCAGCAGTGAACGCACCATCGACCGGCAGCCGCTCGACGTCCAGCGCGAACAACCGGAAGAAATAGCGGTGCAGGCGCTCGTCATTGAATGGCGGGTACGGGCCGTCGTAGCCGTAGTAGGTGCCACTCATCTGCGCATTGCCGGCGAACCAGCCGGTGTAATCGTTGATGCCCTGACGCGCACCGGCCGGACCAGCCGGCTGCGTCTTGCCGTGCGCGGTGAAGCCATCACTGCAGCTGCCGGCAGCGATCTCGCGCAGGTCCGCGGGAACATCCACCATCACCCAATGCACGAAGTCGGCACGCGGCTGATCCAACGGAATGCTGACGTCCTCACGGCCCACCAGCTCGGCCACCGTCGGCACATCCGGGTCCACGCAGATCAGCGCGAACGAACGCGTGCCAGCCGGCACATCGCTCCACGCCAGCTGCGGATTGCGATTGCCGGCGAAGCCGTTGGCATCACCGGCGGCAAACTCGGCTGCGATCGGCTGTCCGTTCTGAAAACTCTGGCTGTCCAGTTTCATGATTGTTCCTTGATCAGGCTTCGGGATAGCCCAGGCGCACCGCGACCGGGGTCAACACTGCAAATTCGGATGCCAGCACCTGCGCGTAATTGCGCCAGTGACCCGCCGGTACGGTGCCCGGGCCAAGGCTGCGCACGGCGGGGAAACGCAGGCCGAAGGCCTGTTCCAGCAATGCGCCCATCGCTGCCGGATCATTCACCGCGTCGTCGGTGCGGATGATCATGTGCGTGTACAGATCCTGCTCATGCAGCAGCGCGACCTGCGCCAGCGCGCGTGCCAGCCACTGCGCGGCCTCGCTGGACGAAGTCAGTGCCAACGGCGCCGGCGCACCCAGTGCCAGCCACTCGACCAGCATGTCGCGCGGATCGCGCAGGGCAATGACCAGACGGCCTTCCGGCAGCTGCGGGCGCAGCGCCCACAGCAGCGCGTTGTCCCACCACAGCAGCCAGTCGATCACGTTGCCGTCCTCGATCCCACGCGCAGGCAGCGCGTCGCGCCACTGCTGCACCAGTTGCTCGGGGCTGAGCTCGTCGTTGGCCAGGCGCTGCAGGGTCAAGAAGTTCTGGAAGGCATCCACGGGCGGTGTCGGCCCGAAGCGGTCACCACGCAGCACGCGGCTGCCGGCTGCCATCACCGTGGCCACACGCTCCACGCCCGAACCCGGCGCGCCCCACAGGAACATCGGCCGCACCGGGTTGTCGTCGGCGACCTCACCCAGCGCCGGCCATTCGGCCGGTGCACGCGCCTGCTGCGGCAGCGGCAGGCGGGTAGATGCCAGTTCCGCATGCACCTGCAACCAGGTTGCCAGTGCACCGGCGCGGTCACCGGCGCGGTCCTGGGTGGCGCCCAGCCAGGTGCGCACGGCCGCACGCGCCTGCTCGGGCGCGTTGTCCACCAGCCGCTGCACGTGCGCAACCGCTGCGCCCGGCTCGCGCTGCAGCAGTGCTTCGACAATGCGCTGCTCGCCACTGACCCGGCCCGGCTCCAGTGCAACGATATGCCGAGCGATTGCTTCGGCCTCTTCGGCCTGATCGTTCATGTCATGCAGGCTCATCCGTGCTTCCAGCGCCGGCAGATGCTCGGGCATCTGTGCCAACCAGCGCTCGACCACGTCCACCGCTTCTTCGCTGCCGACCTGGGCAACCGCCAGACGCGCCATCCATAGGTCGTGGAACTGCGGGTTCGCCTGCACCGCGGCGTCCAGTTCACTGCGGGCCTCCTCGTCGCGGCCCAGGCGCTGCCAGGCCATCAACAGCATCTGCAGCGTGGCACGGTCGCCCGGCACCTGCAGCAGCAACGGGCGCAGGTGCTCCAGCGCCTGCAGCGGTTGGCCGGACACCAGTTCCAGTTCACCGGCCATGCGACGCAGACCCGGGGTATCGCCCTCCGCCGTGGCCAGCACTTCGCGCATCATCTCCGCGGCGCGGTCGGCGTGGCCCTGACGCAAGGCCAGCTGCACCACCATGCCGCGCAGCGCGTTGTTGCTGGGGTTCAATTCGACCACGCGGCGGAACGCCTGTTCGGCGAAGGCCAGCATGTCTTTTTCCAGGTAAGCGAAGCCAAGTGCATACAGCACGCGGACGTCCTCCGGCAGCCTTGCACTGGCGGCTGACAGGATGGCCAGCGCACGATCAGCGTCACCGCGGCGCAGCGCAACCAAGCCTTCGATCGCGCCCAGCTCAGCGCTGTCCGGATCCACGCGCGCGGCCATGCGGCCCAGGCGGTCAGCCTCGTCGACATCGCCACGGCCCAGCGCCAGGTGCGCCTGCATCAGGTAGGCGGAGAATTCGTTGGGATTGAGCGAGGTGCTGCGGTCCAGCGCCTGGCCGGCGGCGTCGATCTGGCGCTGCGCCAGCAGCAGGCCGGCGTGCTGCAGGTGCAGGGCGGCATCATCCGGGGCCAGGCCCAGGGCCGTCTCCAAGCTGCGCTGGGCGTGTTCCAGCTGGCCTTGCTGCTGCAGTGCCAGCGCCAGCCAGCGATGGGCGGCGGCGTGCTGTGGTTCGGCGCCAACCCATGCCTGGGCCAGGGTCACGGCCTCGTCGGTGGCATTACGGCGCAGGGCTTCAATGATCTTGTCTTGCATGGCGGTCCAGCGTTAGCGCAAACCCGCATTGTAGCGGGCGCAGCCGCGCCCGCCGGGTTCAGGCGACGGCGGCGGCCAGATGCTGCGCCACCCAGCGCTCGGAGAAACCATCACCACGCAGGTTCTCGATGAAGCCGCAGTGGCCACCCCAGCGCGCGATCTCCAGATGCGCATCGGCCGGCAGCTGCCAGTGATCGAAGGTGGTGAAGGGGATCACCGGGTCATCGGCCGCCATCAGGATGTGGGCCGGCACCTGCAACGCGGCCAGTTTGTTGCCGGCGATGGAGTAACCGTCGAAGTACTCCTGCAGCGAGCCGAAATCGGTATGGCGATCGACCAGCCAACCGGTCAGTGCGCGGATATCCAGCTTCAACACGCTGTCGTCGCAGTCGGCCAGCTCGGGGAACAGCGCGCGCTTGCGGCGCAACGAACCGGTCCATTTGCGGCGGAAATACCAGTCGTACATCACCGGTCCGCGCTCGATGCTGTCCATGGTGATGGCCGGATCCAGCACCGGGCATACCGATGCCACGTGCAGCAGCGGCACGCCGGCGGCAGGCGCGTGCAGGGCCAACCGCAGCACGAAGTTGCCGCCCAGCGAATAACCCGCGGCGACCATCGGCAGGCCGGCAAAACGCTGCGCGACATCCGCGGCGGCGTTGACCACTTCGCCGATGCGGCAGGAGTGGAAGATGCCCGGATTGAGATGGTGGGTATTGCCGTGGTCGCGGAAGTTCAACCGCACCACGTCAAAACCCTGCTCCAGCAGGCGTGCAGTGGTCATGCGCATGTAGCTGGATTCCGCGCTGCCCTCCCAGCCATGCAGCAGCAACGCCAGCGCCTTGGGCGGAGCGCCCTGGGGACGACTGTGCCAGGCCTGCAGGCGCACCCCTTCACCGCCATCCAGGATCAGTTCCTGGGTCTGCGCCCCGCTGGCGGCCAACAGCTGTTGCCCGCGTCGCAGCCGCAGCCGGCTCGATGCCAGCATCGACTGCAGGTGCGGATTACGCAGCCAGCGCGGCGGCTGGTAGTTGCAGGCGCTCAGCATGACCGACCCGGTTGGCGTTGACTGCCCAACACAGCGCTGGCCGTGATCCACACCTTATGGTCCTTCCATCACCGCCACGATGCGCGCACGCGAGGTCTCGGCGATACGCCGGCGGCCTTCCAGATCCTGGATGGCGATGGGCTCGAGGAAATGCACCTCGCCACGCCGTGCCGGCTCACCCAGCAGACGCAGGAAGTTGCCGGCGAAGCTCTCGCCCGGCCCGAACGCCACCGTGGTCTGCGCGTCGCCGCGCACGCCGTAACGCAGTGCGATCGGCTGCACCGGCACTCCGGCCTCGACCGCCGCCTGGAATATACGTGCGTGGAACGGGCCGACGTCGCGGCCGCCGCGGGTGCGCCCTTCCGGGAACACCGCCACCGGCCGTTGTTCCTGCAGCCGCTTGACCATTTCCTCCATCACCCCGCCCAGCGATTCGGTGTTGCCACGCTGGTGGAAGATGGTGTGGCCACGGCTGGCGACCCAGCCAACCACCGGCCAGCTGGCGATCTCGCGCTTGGCGACGAAGCCGACCATCTTCTGGCTGTGGATCACGCAGATATCGACCCAACCCACATGGTTGGCGACGAACAGCACCGCACCGGGCAGGGGTTGGCCGACCCGCTGCAGGCGGAAGCCGAAGATCCACATCAGGCCCCCCGACCACCAGCGCACCACCCGCTCTTCCAGCGGGTTGCTGGCGGGGCCGATACGCCCCAACGGCTGCGTCATCAGCAGCAGGATCAGCGGCAGGAACAGGACAATGTGAACCAGTAGCAGCGGGGCGCGGTACAAGTAGCGGAACACGCGGGCCACACCGCCCTGGCGGGCGGGACGGGGGGAAGTCATCCGCGCACGATACCGGATGCGGTCCAGCTTCCGCCAGCACGGGGACCATGCCCCCTTGGCATTCACACGGACGCCGCCAAAGGGTGCGCCGTGCCACACTATCGACAGGAAGTACCGGTCGGCTCGGGTTTTCAGGGTACGCCGGCAACATTCCCGGCATGAAGTGTGTACAACAACACTATCGTTCAGGGGGACGGCATGATGGACCGGCAGCTGCTGTCATCGACAGAAGACATGCTGCATTTGTTCTCGGCGGCATTGGAGCAGATCGGCAATGGCGTGATCCTGTTTGACGACGCCAACACCATTCTGTACGTCAACCAAGCCATGGAAGCCATTTCCGGCTGGTCACGCGCCGAACTGCAGGGCAAGAACCTGGGCACGCTGGCTCCGGCCAGCATGCGCGAGCGCTACAACACCCGCCTGTACCCGGGTACCAGCAACCGTGTGGAGGAGCTGGCTGCCGATCCGCATGACATCCAGATGATCCGCAAGGACCAGAGCACCTGCTGGATCAGCGTCACCCTGTCGCAGATCGCCGACGGCGAGCGCAACATCCGCATGGTGCTGGTCAGCGACGTCACGGCGCGCCGCCAGGCGCAGGCACGCGAGCGCCTGCTGTCACTGGGCTTCGATGAGACCCAGAGCGCGGTGCTGATCACCGATGCCGAAGGCCGCATCGTGCATCTGAACAAGGGCTTCCGGCGCCTGTTCGGCTTCCTCGAGGCCGAGGCGATGGGCCAGTACGTGCCGTCACTGTTGGCACCGGACAGCTTTTCGCCCGAGCAGTTGAACGCCTATACCGCGCGATTGCTGGCAGGGCAGCCTATCCGCGCCGACGAGCGGCTTTACCGCAAGAACGGGCAGCCCCTGTGGTGCTCGGTCAGCACCAATCCCATCTTCGATGACTACGGCACCCTGGTGAACCTGGTCATCGTGCTGATGGACATCACCCGCACCAAGGTGCACGAAGTCCTGCAGCACAAGATGCTCGATGCGATGGTGCGCGAGGTCCCCACCGCCGAGGTGATGCAGATGATGTGCCTGGAGGTGGAGAAGATCGCCCCGCAGGTGCTGTGCTCGGTGCTGCGGGTCGAAGACGGGCGGCTGCGCCACCTGGCCGCGCCCAGCCTGCCCGAGCCCTACATCCGGCTGGTGGACGGCGTGCCAGTGGGCCCCAAGACCGGCGCCTGCGGCACCGCCGCCCACAGCGGCCAGACCGTGGTCAGCCGCGACATCGCCACCGACCCGAACTGGGAAGGCATCAGCCACCTGGCCCTGCAACACGGCCTGGCGGCCTGCTGGTCCACCCCGATCAAGGCCAACGATGGCCGCGTGCTCGGCACCTTCGCCTTCTACTACCGGCAGCCCTACGATCCGGACAGCTTCCACCATCGTCTGGTCGAAGTGATCGTGCACCTGTGCGCGCTGGCACTGGAGCGCGAGGAGGCGCGCAACCGGATCCGCCGGTTGGCGTTCTACGACGACCTCACCGGCCTGCCCAACCGCAGCCTGCTGCACGCCCAGGCCGACCAGGCCATCACCGCCGCCAACCATCACGGGCAGACAATGGCGGTGATGTTCATCGATCTGGATCGCTTCAAGCAGATCAACGACTCCTTCGGCCACCCCGGCGGCGACGAACTGCTGCGCACGATGGCGCGCCGCCTACAGGAAGAAACCGGACCGATGGACATCGTCGGCCGGCTCTCCGGTGACGAGTTCGTGGTGATCCTCAACCGCTGCGACATACCCACGGCCAGTGAGCGCAGTGAACGCATCCTGCGTACGCTGGGCCTGCCACTGGCGCTGGGCGACCTGGAAATCCGGCCCTCGGCCAGCATCGGCATCAGCATCTTTCCGCATGACGGCAACAACATGGATTCGCTGCTGCACCATGCCGATGTCGCCATGTACCAGGCAAAACACAACGGCCGCAACCGGGTGCGGTTCTACAGCAGCGAGATGGACGAGTGCGCGCAGGAGCGCATGGCGCTGGAAGCGGCCCTGCGCGAAGCGCTTGAACAAGGCCAACTGCAGCTGCACTACCAGCCGCAGATCGAAATCCACAGCGGCCAGCTGCACAGCGTCGAGGCGCTGGCACGCTGGCAGCATCCACGCCTGGGCAGCGTCCCGCCAATACGCTTCATCCCCTTGGCCGAGGAGGCAGGGCTGATCGGCGACCTCGGCCAATGGGCATTGCGCGAAGCCTGCCGGCAACTGGGCCGCTGGCGTCGGGACGGCCTGGATGTGCCGTCGGTGTCGGTGAACCTGTCGCCGACCAATTTCCACAGCGCGGCCTTGCCGGACTGCATCAGCCAGATCCTGCAGCAGGAATCACTGCGTGCCAGTGACCTGATCCTGGAGATCACCGAGGACGTATTGCTTGATGGTGACCCGATCACCCTGCAGACGCTGCGGCAGGTGCATGCACTTGGCGTGCGGCTGTCGATGGACGACTTCGGCACCGGCTATTCCAGCCTCAGTTACCTGCGCCAGCTGCCAATCAGCGAACTCAAGCTGGACCGCAGCTTCGTGCGCGGTATTGAAGGCGACAAGGTGGCCAGCGCGCTGACCCAGGCCATCGCCCATATCGGCCAGAGCCTGCAGCTGAAGGTGGTGGCGGAAGGTGTCGAAAGCCTGGAGCAACTGAAGCTGCTGGGCGCGCAGGGTTACGAGGTCGCGCAGGGTTTTCATTTCACCCCGGCCTTGCCGGCGCCTGCATTGGCGGAATGGGTGCGCGAGCACCTGCCGGTGGCGGTGTTGGCTTAGTTGAAGGTTGCTGTGGGTGTGGGTTTGGGTGCGGAAGCAACAGCAACAGCAGCAACAGCAAGAGCTACCCCTCCCCGGCCCTCCCCTTCGCTGCGCGAAAGGGAGGGGGCGCAGCGTTACCCCCTCCCTTTGCCGCAGGCAAGGGGAGGGTTGGGGAGGGGTGCTTCTCAGCTCTCAGCTCTTGGCTCTTGGCTCTCAGCACCAAGCCCCGACCAATCACCCAACCGCCACAACCGCCACAACCGCCAGGGTCAGCCGCGAAATACACACCGGCTTGCCGGCCTCGTCCTCGATGCGGATCTCCCACACCTGGGTGGTACGGCCCACATGCAGCGCGCGCGCGGTACCGGTAACCACGCCGCTGCGCGCCGCACGCAGGTGGTTGGCATTGATCTCCAGGCCGACACATACCTGCTGGGTCGGGTCCACGCAGAGGTTGCCTGCGCTGCTGCCCAGCGTCTCCGCCAGCACCACCGAAGCGCCGCCGTGCAGCAAGCCATACGGTTGCTTGGTGCGCGCGTCCACCGGCATCGTCGCCTGCAGCCAGTCATCACCGGCGGCGGTGAAGACGATGCCCAGATGATCGATCAGCGTGTTGCGGCTCAGCGCGTTGACCAGCGTCAGGTCAACCGGCGCGCGGAATACTTGGCTCATTGCAGCTACCTGTTGGGGAATGGAAGGCTCAGAGAATGGGGACCAACCCCGCGCCGAACGCGGTCAGCATGCGCACCAGCACCCACTTGGGGCCGACATTCACTTCCGGGAAGTCGCCCACCGCGGTGTAGCAGCTGTGGAAGCGCGGATCCTGCCGGGTCAGCGGCTGCGGGCAGTCCGGGCCCGGCTTGAAGGCGTAGTCGGTGGCATAGCGCCAGGGCCAGAAATCCAGGATCGGCAAGGCTTCGGAGGCCTTGCCAATGCTGTAGTTCAGGCCGGACAGCACCGGCGGCTTCTCGCGCGGCGCCACCACCCAGGAGTTGTCCGGATGCACGTCGCGCAGGATGCTCTGCGCCAGCTGCTCGGCAAAGGCCGGATCTTCGATGATCACCGCGCCTTCGGTGTTGTAGTTCTCACTGCGCGGATCGAAGTTGTGGGTGCCGATCACGCCGATGCGGCGGTCCACCACCAGCGACTTGGCGTGCAGGCCCATGCGCGCTCCGCGACGGGTCACCGGCAGTGGCCGGTTGACCGCACGCGTGCCCAGGAACGATGGCCGGGTTTCGGTACGCAGCACCTCACGCTCGACCTCGCTGCCGTCGGCGCTCAACCGGCGCCCCGAGCCACTACCGCGCACATTGCTGCCAGCCGCGCTGCCGCCGATCACCCGACTGCGTGCTGGTGCTGGCGCAGGCGGCTCGCCGTCCAGCGGCGCCGGCAACAGCTGCGCATAGTCGATCGGCGCATCCAGCGGGAACGGCTTGTATTCGTAGATGTTGAAGCCAAGCTCGCGCATGTTGCGGCGCTTGTACTTGTAGGACAGCGCATAGACGATGGGGTTGTCGGTGGCTGCCAGACTGTTGGTCGACACCACCACCCGCGGCGGTGCTTCGCGCTTGCGCAGGTTCTTGAACAGCGCCTGCGCGGGCTTGGACAGCACCAGGTAGGGCGTCTGCAGCAACACTTCGGTTTGTGCCTGCGAGATCAACGCGTCCAGCCGTGGCTCAGTCACGTGCTGGCCATTGAGCGGCTGCGCCTCGCGTTCACGACGGTGCTTGCGCGGCAGGTCGGCGACATAGCTGACCGCACTCACCGGCAGCGCGGTATCAACAAACGCCTGTTCGATGAACTCCGGGTCCGATGCCTCGGCATTCACCCGCGCAATCCGTTCCGGGCGCCGGAATGCAGCCTCCGGCAAGGCCGGCACGCCCTCGTTCAACAAGGTCTTGCCGACGTCGTTCAGGCGCTCGGCCGGAACGCTGCGACGTGCCTCCCAGAAGGCCTGGAAGTTGGCCGCCATCTCGCGCGCCTCCGGTCCGGCCACCACCACGTCGCGGTCGCGGAAGTTGTACTCGCTGTCCCAGTCGTAATAGTCGTCCTGGTAGTTGCGGCCACCGACCACGCCGATCACATCGTCGATCACCAGCAGTTTGTTGTGCATGCGCTGGTTGAAGCGGCGGAAACAGCACAGCACGCTGCCGGCATAGTCGAAGTAATTGAGCTTGGCCTTGCCGAACGCCGGGTTGTAGACGCGCAGCTCGAAATTGGCATGTGCACCGGACAAGGCCCCAAGCATCTGCAGGTCGGAGATCGCCGAAAGCTGGTCGATCAGCACCCGCACCTTGACCCCGCGGCGGGCAGCGGCCAGCAGCTCGTCGATCACCAGCCGTGCGCTGTCGTCGGTGTCGAAGATGTAGGTCTGCAGGTCCACGCTGCGGGTGGCGCTGCGGATCAGGTTCAGCCGCGCTATCAGCGACAGTTCGCCCTCATCGAGGATGGTGGCGTAGTGGCGGGGTGCCTCCACCGTCGATTCGGCGATGGCTTTGCCGCCGAGCGCACGCAGGGGCGAGTCCAGCGCACAGCGATCGGGCTGGTCGCAGTCCACCACGGTGGAACGCGCGGCCACGGCAATGCCTTCGGCACGCTCACGCTGCTGATTGGACAGCGAAGCACAACCGCTGGCCAGCAGCAGCGCCAGCACCGGCAGGATACGAAGGACAGCTTTCACTTTTTGGGGGCGCCAACCAGGCGTGTACGCAGTACGAATATCACTCGATCACTCAGGGCCATCTGCCAGCTATCCATGCCATATCGACCGCGCAGGATGGTACCGCGGCTGACGAGGTCGCAATCATAGCCGGGCCGCGCGCATTCAGGTTTTGCCAGGCGCATCACTTCGGCCCGGCTGATGCCACGGATCGACAAGCGCCCCTGCACGTCGCCGCCGGTTTCGGTCAACCGCGGGTCATAGGGGTCGGAATCGAATTCCACCACCGGGTAGCGCGCCGCATCAAAGAAGTCCTCGCCGCGCATCCAGCCGGTATAGCGGGGCTTGTCGGGGATCTCCACATATTCGCTGTACATGCGCAGCCGCACCTGGTGGCGGCCATCGGGCAGCACCGTGATCCAGCCCTCGAAGCGCGGAAAGACACCCTCCACCTTCTGCCCGAAACGGGTACGTATTTCAAAACCAAACCGGGAGTGCGCCGTGTCGAAATGCAATGGCTCGGCCGCAAGGGCCGAGCCAGCGAGCATCAACAGGATCAGCAGCAGCCCATACCGCGCCACCGCCATGGGCTCAGGGCCACCAGAATTCAGTCAGACGGGCAATGCCAGGCTCTATCGCCGCCTCCATCGGCAGTGACAGCACCGCCACCGATGCCGGCGGCATGCCACGGTAATCGCCGGACTGGCCGCTGTGCATCAACGCCACCAGCTGCTCCAGCCCCGGGTTGTGGCCGACCACCAGCAGGCGCTCGACTTCCTTGTGTTCGTCCAGCAGGGCCGCCAGGGTGCCGGGTACGGCATCGTAGATCCGCTCTTCCAGACGCTGTTCGACGTAGCCGGTACGCTCCAGCACTGCTTCCAGGGTCTCGCGGGTGCGCCGCGCCGGCGAGCACAGCACCCGGTCCGGCACCAGTTTGTGTTCCTGTAACCAACGGCCGGCCGCCTCGGCCTCGGCCAGGCCATGCGGTGAGAGGGGCCGGTCGAGATCGGCTTGGCCATTGGCCGCCGGTTCGGCATGGGCATGTCGCAGCAGGATCAATTCACGCATGGTCGGTTAATACTCCTGATCAGACCTTGTTCAACCACTTGAGCAGCGGCTCCCAGTCCTGCTGGTGCTCGCGTACCTGTGCAGAGTGATAGTCGAACAGGCTGCGCCCAAGCCCGACCATCACCACATAACTCTGGCTGTCGCGCAGCTGCGCGACCACCTCATACGGCCATTCGGCCAGCATCTGCCGGGCCTGTTGCGAGGTCTGCGTCCACGGCTTGGTGCGGTTGAGCACCAGCCCCACCGGCAGCGCCCGCGAATGGATGCGCTTGATCCTGGACAGGCTGTTGAGGAAGCCGACGATGGCCTCGATGTCCAGCGCCGAGGGCAGCACCGGCACCACCACTGCATCGGCGATGTCGATGAAGCGTTCCAGGTCCTCTCCATAGGCACCGGCCGGGGCATCGATGATGACCTGCTCGGCGCCATCGGGAATCAGCTTTTCCCAGTTCTTCTTGCGGTGCACGTCCACCGGCAGCACCGCGCTCTCCAGGCTGGAGCGGCGTTGCGCCCAGCGGGTGCTGGAACCCTGCGGGTCGGCATCGGCGATCACCGTTGCCTGGCCGGACAAGGCCGAGTGTGCGGCCAGATGGGTAGCGATGGTGGTCTTGCCGACACCGCCCTTGGAGCCGGCTACCAGAATCGTCTTCATGCACGCCTCGTTTTCGCGGGACTTGCCCGCAGCGTACACCGGCCTGCGTTACCAAAGGTAGTCATCCGGTGAGGACGCCGCCCCAGCAAGGCCTGTGGCTTTGTTATCGTGTCGCCCCCGGCATTGGAACCACCATGAGCGAGCTGCAGGACCTGACCGCACTGATCCGCGCCAACACGCCGCTGATCGTCATCGAAACGCAGGACGAGACCCGCATCGTGGGCCTGTTCCGCGAAGCCTTGATGCACGTGTGGCGGTCCCTGTACCGCTGGTCGATCACCGAGGGCCTGCGCCGCATCGACATGGACCGCGAGGACGAGGCGGTCGGCCCGCCTGATGCCAGCGCGGCCCTGCGCATGATCCAGGAGGCCGACCAGCGCGGCATCTACCTGCTGCTCGATTTCCACCCCTACCTTGGCTACGCCAGCCACCAACGGCTGCTGCGCGACATCATCCAGCGCCGCCACAGCCAGCCGCACGTGGTGGTGCTGGTCGGCGCCAAGGTCGAGCTGCCAGCCGAGCTGGAAGCGCTGGCGACCCGCTTCAACCCACGCCTGCCCGATGCCAACGCACTGCTGAAGATGCTGCGCGAGGAAGCGGCCAGCTACGCCCAGGAGAACGGCGGGCGACGGGTCGAGGTGGACCAGGAGGCGGTGCAGCAGATCCTGCGCAACCTGCGCGGGCTGAGCATGACCGATGCGCGCCGCATCGCCCGTCAGCTGATCTTCGCCGACGGAGCACTGAAAGCCGACGACCTGCCGCAGCTGGCCAAGCTCAAGTTCGAGCTGCTCAACCGCAGCGGCCACCTGCATTACGAATACGACTCTGCCCGTTTCAGCGACGTGGCCGGCGCGCGCCGGCTCAAGCGCTGGATCGAGCAGCGCCGCGCGGTCTTCGTCTCCGGCACCACCCCGCCCGGGCTGGACCCGCCCAAGGGCATGCTGCTGCTCGGCGTGCAGGGCTGCGGCAAGTCGATGCTGGCCAAGGCCACCGCCGCCGGCTTCGGCGTACCGCTGCTGCGGCTGGATTTCGGCACGCTGTACAACAAGTATCACGGCGAGACCGAGAAGAACCTGCGTGACGCGCTGGCCTCGGCCGAGCAGCTGGCGCCCTGCGTGCTGTGGATAGACGAAGTCGAGAAGGGTCTGGCCAGCAGTGGCGAAGACGGCGGCGTGTCGCGTCGCGTGCTTGGCTACCTGCTGACCTGGATGGCCGAGCGCAAGGCGCCGGTGTTCATTGTCGCCACCGCCAACCAGGTACATGAGCTGCCAGCCGAACTGCTGCGCAAGGGCCGTTTCGATGAAATCTTCTTCGTCGACCTACCCTCGCCAGACACCCGCGTCGAACTGCTGCACCTGCATCTGGCACGCCGCCAGCTGCAGCCCGACCTGTTCGCCCTGCCCGCCTTGGCCGCAGCCAGCGACGGCTTCTCCGGTGCCGAGATCGAGCAGGCGGTGGTCGCCGGCCTGTACGCCGCCCATGCCGAGCAGAAGCCGCTGGACACCGAGCTGCTGATGGCCGAGATCCGCAATACCCGACCGCTGTCGGTGCTGATGGCCGAGCAGGTGCAGTCGCTGCGCGACTGGGCGCGCGAACGCACCGTGCCGGCGGATTGAAGCTGCTCAAAACCTATAGCGCTGTTGTAGCCGCGCAAGCGCAGTACGCCCTGCCACATCAACTACGCACAGGTACCCGGTTTGTAGGAGCGGCGTAGGCCGCGAAGCACGCACAGCATCAGATAGTACTGCCGCGAAGAACTGCAGCAAAGTCAGCTTCGCGGCTTACGCCGCTCCTACAACCAGAAGCGCAGCCCGGCTGCGCTTTCCCTGGCTACGGGCGTGAGGCTGCTCTAGTCAGGGCGTTGCCAACTCAGGCTGCCAAT
>NZ_JBRREC010000114.1:0-13602 GCF_056760015.1 Stenotrophomonas sp. STEN029
TAGATGCGCCATCACCCTAACCCCTCTCCGGCATGCGGGTGAGGGGACTAGCTCTCCTGCATTTTTCTTTTGCTGCTGCATCGTCGGCTTCGGCAGCGGAAGCCTGATCGCCAGCTGCTGCTTCGGCTGTTGCTTCGGCTGTTGCTTTGGCTGTTGCTTCGGCTGCTGCTTTGGCTTTGGCTGTGGCCTTTGATCCAGCTTCTGCCTTGGCTGTCCCCTCTCCCGCATGCGGGAGAGGGGTAGGGGTGAGGGCAGCTCTTGCTTCAGCTGTTGCTGTTGCCTTCGCTGCCAGTCGTCGAAGCAGCTATAGCCGCCCTGCCCTCCAGCCAATCAGCCCTCTACAACAACCGCACGCTCCACCGGCGGCAAACCGCGCGCACGCCGCACCAACCGCGCCGTGCCGGTACGCAGATCATCCAGCAGCGCGTAGATGGTCGGCAGGAACAACAAACTCACCACCGTCGAGAATGCCAATCCACCCGCAATCGCGCGCGCCATCGGGTAGTACGGCGGCATGCCATCGGCCGTGGTCGTATTCAAGGCAATCGGCACCATCGCCAGGATCGCCGTACCCATCGTCATCATGATCGGCCGCAGTCGCTCACGGCTGCCCTCGATCAAGGCCTCGGTACGCGACACCCCACGTCGACGCAGGTTGTTGATGTGCTCGATCATCACGATGCCGTTGTTCACCACCACGCCCATCAGCACCAGGATGCCGATCACCGCCATGATGTTCATCTCGGTACCGGTCAGCCAGAACAGCCAGTAAACGCCATAGATCGAGAACAGCACACAGGACATGATCGCCGCCGGGAACAGCAACGACTCGAACACCGCCGCCATGATCACCACCATCAGGATCAGGGCAATGAAGATCGCCGTCACCATCTGGTCCATGCCATCAAAGTTGATGTTGAAACCCGCACCGTTGAACGTATAGCCATAGCCCGGCGGGAACTGCACCCGGTCCAGGGTCTCCTCGACCGACTTGCGCGCCTGGTCCATCGGCACGTCCTTGGCCAGGCCAGCTTCGATACGCAACATGGTCTGCCGGTTCAAGCGTTGGATGGAGTTGGCCGCCGGATTGACGTTGACGTCCACCATCGCAAGCAGCGGGATCTCCTTGCCGCTGGAGCTGCGCACCATGAACGAAGACAAGTCCTCGATGCTGTAGTTCTCCGAGCCCGAGAAACGCACATTGACCGGAATCTCGACGTCATCGCGGTGGAAGTCACGCAGCGATGAGCCACGCAGCGCCATGCCCACGAACTGCGCCACCTGCTGGGCACTGAAGCCATACGACGCTGCGCGTTCGCGGTTGACCCGCACCGCCAGCTCGGCATTGGCATCGCCCACGTCCACGCGCACATCGCGCAGTTTGGGATTGCGCGCCAGGATCGGCACGATGTCGTCGGCCAACTCACGCAAGGTCTGGCTTGAATCACCGACCAGACTGAAACGCAGGCCCTGCCCTTCGCTGCCCATGCCACCCGGCCAGCCGATGCCGATCTTGGCGCGTGCCGACTGCGGCAACCCCTTGCGCACCTCTTCCTCGATCTTCTTGCTCTGCTCGCGGTCGTCGATGCTCAGGTACAGGCGCGTCTGCGCCCAGCCCTGTTCGGCGAAACGGCTGTACACGCGCTTGATCTTGAACTCGTCGCGATTGGCGTTGACGAAGTCCTCGACCCGCTGCACTTCCTTGCCCATCTCTTCCTTGGAATAGGAGCCCTTCCATTGGTAGAAGATGTTGATCTCATCCGGATCATTGTCATCGCCACCACCGGTGGTATGGGTCATCGGCCACACGCTGAGCACCGACACCAACACGATACCGGCCACGCTCCAGCCACGGTTCTGCAGGGTCCAGCGCAGTATCCGCGCGTAACGCTCCTGCAGACGGCTGATGAACGGCGACTTCAATGCCGGCGGGGTCTTCATCCGTGCCGACAGCATCGGGATCAGGCTCACTGCTACCAGCCACGAGGCCAGCAACGAGAACGAGATGGTCAGCGCCAACTGGGTCAGGTAAATGGTGATGATGTTCTTCTCGCCGAACATCATCGGCAGGAACACCACGCAGTGACACAAGGTACCGGCCGACAGCGCGATCGCCACGTGGCGGGTGCCGATGATGGATGCCATCTCCGGTTTGCCGGGGTATTTCTCGCGCTCCTGGTAGATGCTCTCCACCACCACCACGGCGTTGTCCACCAGCATGCCCACCGCCAGCAACAAGCCCATCATCGAAATGATGTTCAGGCTGATGCCGGTGAAGTACATGAAGCCCAAGGTCATGATGAAACAGATCGGGATCGCCATCGACACCATCAGCGTTGAGGGCCAATGGCGCAGGAAGGCGTACAGCACGATCACCGACAGCAGCAGGCCGATCGCACCGGCCTCGGCCAGGGCCAGCAGCGAACTGGTGACCGCCTTGCCGGAGTCCCACGCAATCTCGATATCGACACCGCGCAGGGCCGGATCCTCACCCAACAGCGCGACTTCCTTGGTCACAGCGCGCGACAGGTCCACCAGGTTCGCCGAGCGTTCCTTGTAGATGTCCACGCCCACGCTGGGCTTGCCTTCCATGCGCCGCACATAGCTCATGCGCTGCGGTTGCAGGCTGACCTCGGCGATGTCCGACAGGCGGGTACCACGATTGTTGACCGGCAGGTCGCGCAGCTCCTGTACTTCCAGCAGCTCGCCCTTGGGCTGCACGCGCAGGCGGCGGCCGTCCTCGGTGATCTGCCCGGCCGATACCGCGAAGTTGGCTGCCTGCAGCTTCTGCACCAGATCATTCAGGGCAACGCCATGCGCGCTGATGCGGTCCTTGTCCAGCGCGATCAGCACTTCCTGCTTGGCAACGCCTTCCACTTCAACACGGGCCACGCCGGGCAGACGCTCCAGGCGCTGCTTGATGGCACGTTCGATCATGTCGGCGCGCGCGGTCAGGTCCTCGGCACTGTTCAGGCGCAGGCTGATCGCTTCCTGGTCGCTGGTGCTCCAGCGCTGCACGTAATAACGGCGGAAGTCGTCCGGCAACTCGTCACGCACCGCGTCGATACGCTCACGCGCTTCGGACGCGGCCATCGCGATATCGCGGTTCCAGTCGCTGAATTCGACCTGGATCTGCCCACCTTCGGCGTTGGCGCGCGAGTTCATCGTCTTGATGCCGGGCATCGTGGCAATGGCCTCCTCAACCGGCCGCAGCAGGTTGCGCTCCACTTCTTCCGGGGTCGAACCCGGGTATGGCAAGGCGATGAAGAAGAACGGGATCGATGCTTCCGGCTCGGACTCCAGCGGCAGCTTGAACGCAGCAATCAGGCCGATCACCACCATCGAAACGAACAGCATGATGGTGGTGACAGGGCGGCGGATGGACAGCTCGGTGATATTCATCAGCTCAGTCCTTGATGCCGCCGATGGGGTCCTGCTCGTGGCTCAGGACCTGCTCGGCCTGGGCCATCGCCTGGCGTGCACGACGGCCGCGTTCGGCGTAGTACTCGTCCGGCTTGCGATCCAGCAGGTCGTACACCACCGGGATCACCAGCAAGGTCAGCAGGGTCGACACCAGCAGGCCACCGATCACCGTGATCGCCATCGGCGAGCGCACTTCAGCACCTTCACCGAAGGCCAGGGCCAGCGGCAGGAAGCCGAACACCGCACACAGCGTGGTCATCATGATCGGCCGCAGACGCGAACGTGCGCCCTCAACCAGGGCCTCACGCTTGGCCACACCCTCCTCGCGCAGCTGGTTGACCTTGTCGATCAGGATGATGGCGTTCTTCACCACCAGACCGACCAACAGGATCAAGCCGATGAACACCACCACCGAGACCGGTGAGCGCGCCAGCAGCAGCGCTGCAACCGCACCAACCAGGGCCAGCGGAATGGTGAACAGGATGACGAAGGGATGCAGCAGCGATTCGAACTGCGATGCCATCACCAGATAGACCAGGAACACCGCCAAGGCGAAGGCGAACAGCAGCGAGCGGATCGACTCACCCAGCTCCTGGCCCTGGCCACCGATGTGCATGCCGACGTCGGTGCCCAGCGGATTCTTGGCGACCATGCTCTGCACTTCGGTGATGGCCTTGCCCAGGTCGATGTCGCGCAGGTTGGCCGAGACGATGGCCACACGGCGCTGGTCGGCACGGTGGATCTCGCTCGGGCCGGTGGTGGCGATGACGTCGGCCACCGAACCCAGCTCGATCGGCTTGGCACCGCTCGGGTTGACGATCAGGCGACGGATGTCGTTGACCGAGGAACGCTCCGATTCCTGCACGCGCACCAGCACGTCGATCTTGCGATCGCGGAAGCTGTAGCGGGTAGCGACATTGCCCTTGACCTTGTTGACCACCGCATCAGCGATCTGCCGGGTGGTCAGGCCGAGTGCCGCGGCGCGGTCCTGGTCGAATACCACCTGGATTTCCGGGAAGCCCTGCTCCACCGTCGACTTGACGTCGGCATAGTGCGGGTTCTCGCGCAGCATGCCAGCCAGGCGATTGCCTGCGACGCGGATGTCTTCGAGATTATTGCCCTCGATTTCGATTTCCAGCGGCGGCGACAGCGCGAACAGTTCGGGGCGGGCGAAATCCACCTGCGCTGACGGCCAGGCCTTCATGGTCTCGCGCAGCTTTTCGGTCAGTGCCGGCTCCAGCTTGGTGTCTTTCATCACCACCGACAGCTTGCCGATGTTCTCGCCGCTCTCGGTCGGGCTGGCATCCAGACGCGTACCGGTACCGGAGACGCCATACAGCAGGCGCACGCCTTCTTCGCCGGCATGCTTGCGCTGCACTTCGCGCACCAATGCATCGGTCTGCGCCAGTGGCGTGCCCGGCGGCAGCTTGGCGGTCATCTCGAAGCGGTCCTGGGCCAGCTGCGGCAGCAGGTCCACACCCAGCAGCGGCAGCGCAGCCAAGGTCAGACCGAAGGCCAGGGTTGCAAAACCCAGGATCGGCCACGGACGCTTCAATGCCGCCGGCAGCGCGCGCAGGTAGCCGGCTTCAGCGCGACCATACGGCGCCATCGCCAGATCACTGGCCTTGCGCATCACCGGGCCGACCACCGCGGCAATGCCACGGAAGATCCGCACCACGCTCCAGGCCAGGAAATAGAAGCCGTAGCGGAACATCGCGCCGATACCACGGCCTGCATAGGCAGCCGGCTTCTTCCAACGGCTCTGCGGACGCCACGGCTCACGCGGGTCTTCGGCCGGGAACTCCAACGGCGGACGGCCCTTCAGCGCGCTCAGCATCGGGATCAAGGTCATCGACACCACCAGCGACACCGCGATGGCGATCGACACGGTCAAGGCCTGGTCACGGAACAACTGGCCGGCGATGCCTTCGACGAACACCAGCGGCAGGAACACCGCGATGGTGGTCAAGGTCGACGCAACCACCGCCATGAACACTTCGCGGGTGCCCTTGATCGCCGCTTCCAGAATGCCCATGCCGCGCTCACGCGCCTTGGCGATGGATTCCAGCACCACGATCGAGTCATCCACCACCAGACCGGTAGCCAGCGCCAGGCCGCCCAGCGACATCACGTTCAAGCTCAGGCCGAGCTGGCCCATGAAGAAGAACGTGGCGATGATCGAGATCGGCAGCGACAGCGAGATCACGAAGGTGCTCCAGCCATCGCGCAGGAACAGGAAGATGATCAACACCGACAGCAGGCCGCCGATCACTGCATCGATCTTGACGTCCTTGATGGCGTGGCGGATGAAGACCGACTGGTCCTCCACCATCGTCATCTCGATGTCCTTGGGCATTTCCTTGCGGATGGTTTCGAGCCGGGCTTCCAGCGCATCGGCGGTGGAAACGGTATTGGCGTCGCCTTCCTTGTAGACAGCGAGTTCGACTGCTTCATGGCCGGCAGCGCGGATCACCGCTTCGCGCTCCTTGTAGCCCTGGCGCACTTCGGCCACGTCCTTCAAGCGCACGCTGGGTGCGCTGCTGCTGCCATCACTGCGCATCGCCGCGATCACGTTGGGATCGCTACTGCCGAGGATGGCTGACATCAGCTGGCGGTTCTCACCGGTCGAGCTGGCGGTGCTGGAACCACTGGCCGTGGTCAGCAGCATCTCGCGCATCTGTTCGACCGTGGCGAACTGGTTGACGGTACGCACCAGGTAACGCTGCGAGCCTTCTTCCAGACGACCGCCGGACAGGTTCACGTTCTCCTGTTGCAGGCGCTGGATCACCGTGTCCAGCGACAGACCGAGCGCTGCCAGCTTGCGCTGGTCGATATCAACCTGGATCTCGTCTTCCAGACCGCCGCCAACCTTGACCGCGGCCACACCACTGACCGGTTCCAGCTTGCGCTTGAGATCTTCATCGGCGTAACGGCGCAGTTCCATCAGGCGGCGCACGGCATCGGCGTCATTGCCGGCTTCCTGCTTGGACGACAGCGCCAGCCGCATGATCGGCTGGGTGGACGGATTGAAGCGCAGCAGTACCGGCGGCTTGGCCTCCAGCGGCAACTGCAGCGTCTCCATCTTGTCGCGCACGTCCAGCCCGGCCTGCTGCATGTCCGTGCCCCAGGCGAACTCCAGCACCACGTCGCTTTGACCGGTGCGGGAGATCGACTTGAGCTTGCGCAGGCCCTTGACGATGCCCAGCGCTTCTTCGGCCGGCTGCGAAATCAGGGTTTCCACCTCGGCCGGCGCCGCACCTTCGTAATCGGTACGCACGGTCAGGGTGGGATAGCTCAGGTCCGGCAGCAGTTCGACCTTCAGGCTGGACAGCGAGATCAGGCCAAACAACACCAGGGTCAGCGTCATCATCGCGATGGTGACGCGGCGGCGGGTGGCGAACTCGATCAGATCGAAGCCACCGCCGGAAGCCGACGGTCCGTGGTCACTCATTGCTTGGTCGCCTGTGCAGCTGCCGGCGCCTTGGCCGCCGCTGCGACCGCCTTCTCCTTGCCGATCACCTGCACCGCACTGCCTTCACGCAATGCTGCCTTGCCAGCGATGACGACTTCATCACCCTGCTGCAGGCCGTTGCGCACCTCGATGAAGCCGGCATCGTCGTAACCCAGGGCCAGCTCGGTACGCACAGCCTTGCCGTCACGCACCACATAGACCGCCGGCTTGCCGCCGTCTTCCAGCAGCGCGGTACGCGGCACCACCAATGCATCCGCGCGCTGGTCGTAGTTGATGCTCAGGCGGCCGAACATGCCGGCCTGCAATGCTTCCTCACCGGAGAACGTCGTCACCACGCGGAAGGTGCCGGTGCCGTTGTCGACCACCGGCGCAACGCGGTCCACCGTGCCGGTGAACGGCTTGCCCGGCAATGCATCAACCTGCAACGACACGGCCTGGCCCGGCTTGAGCTTGGCGATCTCGCGCTCGGGCACATTGAGGGTGGCTTCCAGCTGGCCGCTGTCGACGATGCGGATGATCGGCGAGTTGATCTGCACGAAGTTGCCCGGCTTGATGTCACGCGAGGCGACCACGCCGCTGATCGGCGCGACTACCGTCGTGTAGGACAACTCCAGCGTTGCCATTCGGTACATCGCCCGCGCGTTCTCCAGGTCATAGCGCAGCTGGTCCACGTCGGCCGCGCTGACCAGTTGCTGCTGCACCAGCTTCTCGGCGCGGTGATAGCTGTTCTCGAGCTTGCGCATCTGCGCCTCGCTCTGTGCAACGCTCAGGCGGGCGCGGTCCGGGTCCAGCCGTACCAGCGGCTGGCCAGCGCGCACCAGTTGGCCTTCTTCGACCAGCACCGCCAGCGCAACGCCGGAGGTCTTTGCGACCACCTGCGATTCAGCGCGGGGCTCCAGCGCCGCAGTACCGGTATAGCTGGCGGCGATGGCACGGCGCTCGGCCTTGGCCACTTCCACCGGCACGGCGTCGCTGGCTTTCTGCTCATCCGGCGTCTTGGCCTTGGCTTCCTCGCCGCCGGCCTTGCAACCGCCGAGCAATAGGGAAGTGGTGATCAGGAGTGCAGCAGCGCAGCTTCCGGTGCGGGCGTGCAGAGTGAAAAGTCGCGACATCGTCTTGTCCCTGGGGATGCGTAGGCAGGTGTTGTAGCAAAGTATTGCACCACCCCACATCAACACCATGCCCCGAAAGTCATGGGTACCACTAGTAGGTATGGGCTACCGCATTGCAGCATCCAAGCACCTGTTCCGAACGGGTAAATACGCGGGCTATACTCGGGCCGTTCCGTATCCCACGGCGGAACCCCAGACCCGCTTACCGGATAAGGAAACCATGCGCTCGCAGCCGCTCGCCGCTTGTTTCGCTCTGGCTTTTGCCCTGACCTTCGGGGCCGCCCAAGCTGATCCGCAGTCTGCTACACCCGCCGTCGCCCCCACCGCCACTGCTCCCGCCGCAACACCGGCAGCGGCCAGCACAGGCAATGCCGCCACCGGCCGGATCCTGGCCTATACCTGCCAGGGCTGCCACGGCATCACCGGCTACAAGAACGCCTACCCCAGCTACCGCGTGCCGAAGATCGGCGGGCAGTCACCGCAATACCTGACCCAGGCGCTGACCGAGTACCGCGAAGGCAAGCGCAAGCATCCGACGATGCAGGCGCAATCGATGAGTTTCAGCCCGCAGGACATTGCTGATCTCTCCGCCTACCTGTCCACCCTCAAATAAGCGCCGACCATGACGAAAGCCACGCACGCACTGCGTTTGTCCATCGCCCTGTTCGCCGCCATGGGTCTGGCTGCCTGCACACAGTCCGAAGTGGAGTCCAGCGGCAAGTCCGCGGCTGACCCGGGCCACGCCAGCGGTGAACACGGATCCAGTTCCTCCGCCGGCCTGCCTGCCGGTCGCATCGCCGCCGGTGAGCACCTGGCCGCTGCCAAGGGCAAGGCCACCGGGCAGAGTTGCATCGACTGCCACGGCGCCGACGGCAACAACCCGATCGACCCGACCTACCCCAAGCTCGGCGGCCAGTACGGCGACTACCTCGCCCACGCGCTGCAGGCCTACCGTGCCAGCACCCGCGACCACATGCTGATGACCCCGCAGGCGCAGAACCTGAGCGATCAGGACATCGCCGACCTCGCAGCCTACTTCGGTAGCAGGCCAAGCCAACTACGCGACTTGCACGGCGTGGATTGAGGTCCACCATCGGGGCACCGCACTGACGCAACAAAGCCGCCCTCGGGCGGCTTTGTTTTCAACACGCTTCGCACTGTTTGTGGGAGCGGCGTAAGCCGCGAAGCTCATGCCGAACCAGATGCCGCATATGCGTTGTGCTTCGGCAGTGCCAGCTTCGCGGCTTACGCCGCTCCTACAAGAACCAACGCGGCATACGAAGCACTGCCGAGCCATCAACGGCTGCCGTTGTCTTCCTGCAACTCTTTCTTGAACGGGATATCCGGCGGTGGCCGCGCTTCCGCTGGCTGCTCCTGCATGTTCGGATTGGTCAGGCCACAGCCGCCACCGAACTGCAGCATCGACACCACACAGGAAATCTTGCTCTTTGAGCCAGGAATCGGAATCTCCACGCTCTTGATGCCCCGGCGCACCCACTCGGCCAGCAAGGACTCGTTCGGCGCCCAGTACTTGTCGAACGAAGTTGGCGTGTAGTCATACGGCGGGCGCTTGAGCCAGGTACCGGACTCGGCGATGCGCTCGCGGCTCCAGGTATCGGAATCACCGCCGGGCGCACCACGCTTGTCCGCGTCCTGCGCCTGCCCCTCGTTGGTACCCAGCCTTACGCTGCCATCGGCATTGAACAGCCCCGTGCCCTTGTCAGCCTGACCGCCAGCGCTGCCAGCGACCTGGCGCTGCGCTGCGCCCCAATCATCGCCACGGTTGGGCGCTGCCCAACCGCCGCTGCGATCCTCGGCTTTCGGACCCGCACCTGCGCTGGTTCCGGCACGCGGGCTCGGAGTGGCAGCCGCCTGCCCGCCAGTGCGCGACGGGCTGGTCGATGCACTTGCTGCCGTTGTACCGGTCGATGCCTGCGTCGCTGCAGTTGCACTCGTCGCCGCCTGCGTGGCGGGCTTGTCTGGCACACCGGGTACCGCGCGCTCACGCACCGCCATCGCCGGTGTCTTCACTTCCACCTGCGCGGCACGCGATGGCAGCGTCGCCATCGCCACCGATTCCTGCGTTGCTGTCTCAACCTGACGTTCGCGCACGCCAAATTCAGGAGTACGGATACGCACCTGTGTTTCGCGCACATGCGGCTGCGTCACCGCTATCGGTTGCTGCGTGGCAACTTCGATCTGGCGTTCACGCACCTGCACCTGCGGCGAACGCAGCTGCACCGCAACGTCTGCCGGCTGGCGTAGCGCCTGTGTTGGCTGCGGACGATCAACCGCGGTCTCAATCGTGCGCTCGCGTACCTGCGCCTGACTGCTGCGCAACGCAGGCGCCGTCACCGTGGCAGGCGGCACCACGAATTCGCTGGTCGGCCGATTAGTCTCCGTCACCTGCAGCGGCTGCTCGCTTGGCTGCTGCGGCACAGGTTTGGACGCATCTATCGGCATCCATTCAGGCTCGAAATCCGCCTCTGCGGCAGAGGTCGCATTGTCCCGCACTGCACTCGCAGCGGGGGCTGCAGACGATTCCCGGGCTGCGGGTGCCGATGGCTCGACCGCAGCAGCGCCGGACTCGGACTGCGCTGCAACTGCCGCCTGCACCCCGGCTGCCTCGGCAGCTTGCGGGGCGCCGCCCCCCTCCTCGTCCGGCGTACCACGCCCGACGAACTCCACCTGCACGCGCTCGCCGTCTTCGGCGTTCTGTTCTGGCACATTGCTGCGCACCAACGCCACCCACAGCAACAGCAGCGCGAACAGCACATGCAGGCCGGCACTGAAAAATCCCGCGAACCAGCGCAGGCCACGCTGATCGCGCGGCGGCGGTTCGCCACCATTCCAGAACAACAATACGATGATTCGCCACAGCGGCAGCGGTGTGGCCACAGCCTCGCGTGGTCGCTGCGGCCGCGCTGCCATGACCCCGGCAGCATCGGCATCGGCAAAGGCCGACAATCCCTTGGATACGCGCGTGCGCAGCCAGTTGCTCCAGCTATACGGCATGCCGGTGCGGCGATCGTGCAGGATGCTGGTCTGCCGGCGCGAAGCCAGCAGACTGATCAGCTCGGTAACCGATGTCACCGGCATGCGTGGTAGCGGCTCAGCCCGCGCCGTCGCGCGGAATATACGGGGCCTGACCGGTTTCGTGGTCGGTGGCGTCACGCACGGCAGTGATGCCCGGCACCCGGCCCATCAAGGTTTTCTCGATCCCCTGCTTCAAGGTCACATCGGCCATGCCGCAACCGTGGCAGCCACCGCCGAAGCGCAGCAACACCACGCCATCGGCCGACACTTCCTGCACCGCGACGCGGCCGCCATGCGACGCCAGCTGCGGATTGATTTCGTTCTCGATCACCCAGCGCACACGCTCGACGATGGACGCTGCATCACCGGGGGCTTCGCCTTTGATCTTGGGGGCCTTGATCGTCAGCTGCTGGGTACCGGCAGCCTGGGTGACGAAGTCGATCTCGGCGCCATCCAACCACGCCACGCTGGTGGCAGCGACATACAAAGTGAAGCCATCGCAGTCCACCGCCCACTCGTCACCGATCAGGTCAGCCGGCTCGGCAAATTCAAGGCGCGCGTCTGCGCTCGGGGTTCCCGGGTCCATCGCGCTCAGGCGCACGCCCATCCCGGGCACGGCCTCGCGTTCGATCAACTTGCGGAAATGTGTTTGGGCGGTATCTGAGATCTGGATCATGCGGGTATTCTAGCCGTGTCTTGGTTGCCACCGATGGGACACTGATTCCAACGGCGGCACAGTTCAGTCATCTGTTATGGAGGTTTGCATGGCCCCTGATCTCATCCCGCTGGCACAAGCGCACTGCAGCCCGCGCCGGGGCAGCGAATACCGCCTCGGTCAGGCCCGCGTCGCCGAGCTGCTGCCCCAGGTGCCGGGCTGGGAGCTGGCCGAGAACGGCCAGGCCCTGACCCGCACATTCCGCTTTGACAACTACCACGGCACCATGGCGTTCGTGAACGCGCTGGCCTGGGTTGCGCACCGCGAAGACCACCACCCCGACCTGGGCGTGCACTACGACCGCGCCGTTGTGCGCTTTTCCACCCACGATGTGGGCGGCCTGAGCGAGAACGACTTCATCTGTGCCGCCAAGGCATCCGCACTAACGGAGCAATGACATGAAACTGCGTCTGCTGTTCGCTGCATTGGGCACCGTGGCTGCACTGAGCGCCTGCAACTCCTCCGACCAACCGGCCGCACCGACCGTCGCCCCGACCGAAGTGGCCGCCGTGCAGACCCCACCGCCGGACTACCCGGCCGAACTGGCCTGCACCGGGGTTGGCGGCAAGAGCGTGCTGCGCGTGGTGGTTGGCCCGCAGGGCACGCCTACCGAAGTTTCGCTGGTCACCAGCAGCGGCAACAGCCAGCTGGACGACTCCGCCGCGCGCCGCGTGCGCGAATGGAAGTTCAACCCGGCCACCCGCAACGGCCAGCCGGTGCCTACCACCATCCAGGTACCGGTCAGCTTCAACCCGCCGGACCCGAAGCCGAATGAGTGCTTTGCCATCGAAGAACGCGCGCGTCGTGGCGGCTGATCACGACTGATGCATCCCGTTACCCCCGAAAATCTATGGATGGCCTTCGGGCTGACCCTGGCTGCCGGCCTGGCGACCACCGTCGGCAGCCTGATGGTGGTGTTCTCCAAGCGCCCCAATCCGCGCCTGCTCGCCTTTGGCCTGGCCTTCGCCGGCGGCGCGATGGTCTATGTGTCGCTGTCGGAGATCCTGAACAAGTCCGTGGCCTCGTTTGCACTGGCATACGGCGAACGTCTCGGCTTCACCTACGGCACGCTCTGGTTCCTGGGCGGCGTACTGCTGGTGGTATTGATTGACCATTTCGTGCCCAACCCGCACGAAACCCTGGACAAGCAGGACCCTGCCTTCAAGGAAAAGAGTCGCAGCAACATCCGCAGGGTCGGCCTGCTCAGCGCTGTGGCCATCACTGCCCACAACTTTCCGGAAGGCCTGGCGACCTTCTTCGCCACCCTCGAAAGCCCGTCGGTCGGCCTGCCGCTGGCCTTCGCCATTGCCATCCACAACATCCCCGAAGGCATTGCCATCGCGGTGCCGGTGTACTTCGCCACCGGGCGCAAGTCCTATGCGGTTTTCGCAAGCCTGCTGTCAGGACTGGCCGAGCCGGTTGGTGCCGCCATCGGCTACTACGCCCTGGCCGGCTCGCTGTCCCACGCCACCTTCGGCGCGGTGTTCGGCCTGATCTCCGGCATCATGGTGTTCCTGGCCTTGGACGAACTGCTACCGGCAGCCAAGCGCTACGCCAAGGGCCACGAGACCGTTTACGGACTGGTGATCGGCATGGCCACGATTGCGGTCAGTCTCGTGCTGTTCAAGTGGTAGGAGGCCCTGGCCGGCGGCAACCAAGCCGGTCCTGAACAAAGCCTCTTGCGGGAGCGGCGTCAGCCGCGAAGCAACAGATCAGTCACGCCGCGAACTTGCTGGCGATTTCAGCAATGCCGGCTTCGCGGCTGACGCCGCTCCCGCAAGAGGCTTTGTTCAGGACCGGCTTGGTTGCCGCCGGCCAGGGCCTCCTACCACTTGAACAGCACG
>NZ_JBRREC010000115.1:0-13157 GCF_056760015.1 Stenotrophomonas sp. STEN029
AGCCATGCTCGGCAAGGGTCTTCCCGGTAAAGCCCCTGCCGAGCATGGCTCGGCACTACAGATCGGGTCTTCCCGGTAAAGTCCCTGCCGAGCATGGCTCGGCACTACAGATCGGGCCTTCCCGGTAAAGCCCCTGCCGAGCATGGCTCGGCACTACAGATCAGGCCTTCCCGGTAAGGCCCCTGCCGAGCATGGCTCGGCACTACGGATCGGGCCTTCCTGGTAAAGCCTCTGCCGAGCATGGCTCGGCACTACAGGTGGAGCTTCAGGCCTTCAGCTTTAGCCCCTCTCCCGTGTACGGGAGAGGGGTTGGGTGAGGGCGGCTTTTCGCTGGTAAAGCCCCTGCCGAGCATGGCCCGGCACTACAGGTTTGGCCTCAGGCCTTCATGCTGCCGGTGTCGATGTAGCGCTGATGCCAGGACAGGGCTTCCGGCAACAGGTGCGGCGTGTGCTTGCCGTAGCTGTCACGGCAGGCGCGATCGAAGTAGTCGTTGAGCTGGTCGCGATAATCCGGATGTGCGCAGTTGTCGATCACCTGGCGCGCACGTGCACGCGGCGGCAGGCCGCGCAGATCGGCCAGGCCCTGCTCGGTGACGATGATCGAGACATCGTGCTCGGTGTGGTCCACATGGCTGACCATCGGCACGATCGCCGAGATCGAGCCGCCCTTGGCCATCGACGGGCTCAGGAAGGTGGACAGGAAGCCGTTGCGGGTGAAGTCACCGGAACCACCGATGCCGTTCATGATGCGGCTGCCCATCACGTGGGTGGAATTGACGTTGCCGTACAGGTCGACCTCGATCATGCCGTTCATGCCGATGCAGCCGAGGCGGCGTACCAGTTCCGGATGGTTGGAGATCTCCTGCGTGCGCATGATGATGCGCTCGCGGTAGAACTTGATGTTGCGCTTGAACTCTTCGTTCGCCTCCGGGCTCAACGCGAAGCCGGTGCATGAGGCGTACTCGAGCACGCCGGACTTGAGCAGGTCCAGCATGCCGTCCTGGATCACCTCGGTGAACGAGGTGAGCCCGCGCAGGCCGCTTTCAGCAAGACCCGCCAGCACCGCATTCGGGATATTGCCCACACCCGACTGCAATGGCAGCAGGTTGGCCGGCAGGCGGCCCTTGGCGACTTCGTGCTTGAGGAATTCGATCAGGTAGCCGGCGATCTGGCGGCTGTCTTCATCGATCGGCTTGAACGGGCTGTTGCGGTCCGGCCCATTGGTGCGCACCACGGCCACGATCTTGTCCGGGTCCACGTCCAGCGTGGTCTGGCCGATGCGATCGTTGGCGTGGATCAACGGGATCGGCTTGCGGTGCGGCGGCAACGCAGTGCCGTAGTAGATGTCGTGCATGCCCTCGATGTCCGCGGGCTGCCACTCGTTGACCTCGATGATCACCTTCTTGGCCAGGTCCAGCCAGGTCTTGTTGTTGCCGACCGAGGTGGAGGGCACCAGCGAACCGTCTTCGCGGATAGCCGAAACCTCGACGACCGCGGTATCGATCTCACCGTAGAAGCCAAACCACACGTGCTGGGCAACGTGGGAAAGATGGATGTCGATGTAGTCCAGCGTGCCTTCGTTGATGCGCTTGCGCGCATCCGGATCGGTCTGGAACGGCATGCGCATGGCGATGGCGTCGGCCTTGGCCAGCGCGCCATCCAGTTCCGGAGCGGTCGAAGCGCCCGTCATCAGCTTGATCTTGAACGGCTGGCCGGCGGCGTGAACCTCTTCAATGCGCTGCGCCAGCGCCAGCGGTACCGCCTTGGGATAGCCGGAACCGGTGAAGCCACTCATGGCCACGGTTTCGCCGGGCTGGATGAAGGCCGCGGCTTGTTCGGCGGAAACGATGCGGTCGCGCAGGCGCGGGTCCAGGATGCGTTCGACAGACATGACGACTACGGTTTGTTGGGGGGATGCCTGATTATCGCCCTTCGGCGTGAACAGGGGGGTTGGACCTTCGTGGAATGGTCTTTACGGCGCCAGTGCTCTTGTACTCCCCAGTATTGTTTTGCACTGCAGCGTGCAAGTTGTTTGCGCACCCGGCAGGATCGCCCTGCATCCCGACGTGGGGGAGGGAGCAAGGCCCGCTGACAGTTCGCTGTCAGCGGGCTTTTTTATCGCCTGATCGGCGGAGATGGCGACTTCTGCGCCGCAGATGCAGAATCGCGGGATGAATCAAATCGCCCCTGCAGCACCTGAATCCATTCAGCCAGTAATCGAACGTGCCTTGGCCCGGCTCAAGCTGGCCGCTTCCGATCCGGCGCAATGGCCGCAATCAGAGGCCTTCGAGGCTGGTTTGCGGCAGCTGGCGGTTACCAGCGATTTCGCCATCGATACCTTGTGCCGGCAGCCGGAGCTGCTGCAATTGCTGGCTGCGGCCGATCCAGCGCCGCTACCGCTGCCCGAGCTGGACCCGCTGCAGCCCACCGCCTGGCCGACCCAGCTGCGGCGCTACCGCGCTGCGGCCTCGACCCGGTTGATCTGGCGCGACCTGCTAGAACTCGATGACGTCGATGCCACCCTGGCGGGCGCCACCCGCCTGGCCGAGGAATGCCTGCAGCTGGGCCTGGAGGCGCTGGAGCAGGAGTTCGCCAGCCGCCACGGCGTGGTTCGCGACGCCGATGGCAGCGCGCAGCGGCTGGTGGTGTTCGGGCTGGGCAAGCTGGGCGGCGGCGAGCTGAACTTCTCCTCCGATATCGATCTGGTCTACGCCTACCCGCATAACGGCGAGTCCGACGGCGCGCGTCCGCTGGCTGCCGAAGAGTATTTCGCGCGGCTCGGCCAGCGGCTGGCGCGGCTGCTGGACGAAACCACCGCCGAAGGCTTCAGTCACCGCGTCGACCTGCGCCTGCGCCCGTTCGGCACCGCAGGTCGGGTTGCCCTGTCGTTCGCCGGCATGGATCAGTACTTCCAGCGCGAAGGCCGTGACTGGGAGCGCTATGCATGGATCAAGGCGCGCGCGGTGGCCGGCGACATCGCCGCTGGCGAGGCCTGGCTGGAGACGCTGCGGCCCTTCGTCTACCGCCGCTACCTCGACTTCACCGCACTCGATGGACTGCGCGAGATGAAGGCGGCGATCACCGCCGAAGTCGCGCGCAAGGACCGGCTGGACGACATCAAACGCGGCCCGGGCGGTATCCGCGAGATCGAATTTCTTGCGCAGGCACTGCAGCTGATCCGTGGCGGCCGCGAGCCGGCGCTGCGCGAGCGACGCCTGCTGCCAGCGCTGCGCGCGCTGGTCGAAGGCGGGCAGATGGCCGCCAGCGATGGCGATGACCTGATCCAGGCCTACCGCTTCCTGCGCCGCGTCGAGAACCGCTTGCAGATGCTGCGCGACGCGCAGACCCATTGCCTGCCAAACGATGCGCTGGATCGCAGCCGTGTCGCCTTCGGCCTGGGCTATGCGGATTGGGATGCCTTGCTTGCGGCGCTGAACGAGCAGCGCGAACGCGTCAGTGTTGAATTCGGTGCATTGCTTGCGCCGCGCCAAGGGCAGGCGGCACCGGATGTGTTGTCCAGCTATTGGCGGGTGTTGCCCGGCGGCGGCAGCGCCGAAGTGCTGGCCGAGGCCGGCTTTGCCGACGCCAATGGCGCCGATCAATCGCTGCGCGAGTTTGCCCAGTCGCTGGGGGTGAAGTCACTGTCCGACAATGCGCGTGCGCGTCTGGATCGGGTGCTGCCGGCGCTGCTGCATGCGGCTACCCGTTCGCCGCAGCCCGACGCGGCGCTGCGGCGCGTGCTCGGCCTGCTGCAGGCCATCCTGCGCCGCACCAGCTATCTGGCGCTGCTGGACGAGCAGCCCAGCGCCTTGACCCGATTGGTCAACGTGCTGGCACGCAGCGCGTTGTTGTCCGAGCGGCTGGTGGCGTTCCCGCTGCTGCTGGACGAGTTGCTGGATACCCGCGTCGCTGGGCCGATGCCGGAGGCGCAGGAAATGCAGGACGCCTGCGCCGCTGCCTTGCAGATCGATGACCCGGAAGCGGCACTGCGTGCACTCAACGAAGTGCGGCTTGCGCTGAGCTTCCGCATGGCCTTGGCCTTCCACGATGGCCGCCAGCGTGCGGTGGACTGCACGCAGCAACTGGCGCAGCTGGCCGACGCGGTGGTGGTGACCGTGCTGCAGATGGCGCATGCGGACATGCTGCAGGCGCATGGTGAAGTGCCGGGCGGACGCTTTGCGATCATCGGTTACGGCAGCCTGGGGGGCGTCGAGCTGGGCTTTGGTTCGGACCTGGATCTGGTGTTCCTGTACGACAGCCCGGCTGGCAGCGAAGGCAGCGACGGCCCGCGTCCCTTGGACAGCGGCCGCTGGTTCGCGCGTCTGGCGCAGAAGGTGATGGCCCTGCTCGGCGCCGTGACCGCCGCCGGCCGCCTGTATGACATCGACGTGCGCCTGCGCCCGGACGGCGGCAAGGGTGCGCTGGTGTCCTCGTTGGCCAGCTACACCGAGTACCAGCGCGAGCGCGCCTGGACCTGGGAGCACCAGGCGCTGGTACGCGCGCGTGGCGTGGCCGGTGATGCATCGCTGTTGTCCGACTTCGAACGGGTACGCGCTGACACCCTGGGCCGTGCGCGTGAGCACGAGACCTTGTTCGGCGATGTGCTGAAGATGCGTGCACGCATGCGCGCTGAACTGGACCGCAGCGATGCCGGGCGGCTGGACCTGAAGCAGGGCGCAGGCGGTCTGGTCGACCTGGAGTTCGTGCTGCAGACCGGCGTGCTGTCGCAGGCACAGCACACGCCGTCGCTCTGCGGTCCGAGGGAGACCCCGTTGCTGATCTCCGCGCTGGCCGCTGCAGGCTGGTTGCCGGCTGCGACGGCCGAAGCCCTGCACGAGGCGCACGCCACACTGCTTGATGCGGGCCTGAGCTGCACCCTGGACCGGCGCCCGCGTATTGCCATCCCGACGCCCGAGATCGAAGCGGCGTGTGCGGCGATCAGTGCCGCAGCAATCGCGCAGGGCCTGCCGTTCGAGCCGGGCAAGCGCGCGGAGTGATGTTGGGAAGCAGCCCGGGTTGGTACCGGGCTGCAGCGATCAGCGCGGAGTGCCGCGCAGCGGCGCCATCTTCCACAGCAGCGCGCGGAACGGTGCCAGCAGGCACACGCCGATGGCCAGCTTCACCGCCAGATCGCCTGCGGCCCAGCTGACCCACGGCAACTGCGAGCCGGCAAACGCGATCGACCAGAAGATCGCGGTATCCACGCTGGCGCTGCAGGTGGTGGCCACCATCGGTGCGCGCCACCAGTTGCCGGCACGCAGCCGGTCGAACACGGTGATGTCCAGCAGCTGGGCAACGATGAAGGCCGAGCACGAGGCCACCGCGATGCGCGGCGTGGCGATCCACACCGACAACACCACCGCCACCGCGAAGCCGGCCCAGGCCACACGGCGCGCCGCCTGCGGGCCAAAGCGGCGATTGATCAGATTGCTGACCAGGAAGGCGATCGGGTAGCTGAAGGCGCCCCAGGTGAGCCAGTCATTGATCGGGTACTGCACCAGCACATTCGAGCCCAGCACCACGGCACCCATTGCCAGCACGGCCAGCAATAGTGAGGTTGGGGTCAGCGGAGCGAAGCGGATGGATGGATGTGAGGACATGAACGGACACAGGCAGCGCCGCCAGGCACTGCATCGATAGAAGAGGGGAAGGGCCGTGCCCGGGAGGGCAGGTCAGTGGGCATTGTAGCTGGTGTGGCCGAGACGGATGTCAAGGCAGCAGGAGTGCACATTGCCAGCAATCAAGCAGACTGAGCCCCTCTCCCGCGCGGCGGGAGAGGGGTTGGGGTGAGGGCGGCTTTTGCTTGTGCCGCTGGCTTTGCTTGCGTTTGAGCTACAAAAGATCAAAGCCAAAGCCCCCTCATCCGCCCCCCGCCTTCGCGTGGGCAGGCTCTTCGGGCACCTCGCTTCGCGCCCCGGCCCCGCGTAGCACGCGGTGCGTACGAACAGTCACGAGCCTTTGGCTCGTAAACGCCTGTTCTTAACCCCGCAAGCGGGAGAAGGGTGTAATCAGGCATTTCCGCGATCTGAAAGCACCAGCACTGCAGCCTCAAAGCCTCCCGCTATGACTCACCGACGCCGCTTCAATCGCCGGCACAAAGGTCAGCACGGCGCCATCTTCCGCACGCACCATCCAACCCGCACCCTGCGGGCTCGGCGTGAACGCAACGGTCTGCCCGAGCACGAAGTTCCCGGCCGGATTGTCCTCGCGCTGCGGCCAATGCAGCGATGCGGTGTTGGCCGCATCCAAAGGATCAGCCAGCGCCACGCTGCGGCCGCCATCGGCGTCCTGGGTGATCGCCTCGACCTTCATGTCCGGCAGTGGACCGGCGCTGACGCGGCGCGCCTGGCGCTCGTCGGCGGCGGTGGAAGACTTGTCAGCAACCGATGCCACCAGCAGCAACGGTGCGGACACCAGCATCGATGCGCCGGCGGAAGTCACCAGCGTGGAGACCTCGGAGCGGTTGAGGTCGGCGCCAGCGTGGGCGGGTGCAATCACCAACATGGCGCTGATGGCTGCGGCGCAGGCCAACTGGCAAAACATGGATTTCATACGGTGTTCCTCGAGTACAGCGAATGGGGAATCAAAGCGTGCGGGTGCGGCTCTCATCCACCGCTTCGATGGTTGGCACGAACGCCAATGCAGCGCCCTCCGGGTTGCGCAGCATCCAACCGGCGCCCTGCGGGCTCGGCTGGAAGGCAATCTTCGCGCCCACGGTGAAACCCGCAGCCGGGTCATCCTCGCGCTTCGGCCACTGCAGGGTTGCACGGTTTTCCGCATTGGCCGGATCTTCCAGGGTGACGCGACGGCCGCCATCGGCCGCGGTCTCGATCGACTTCACTTCCAGATCCGGCAGCGGTCCGGCGCTGATGCGGCGTTTCTCCTCGCGGCGCTCACGCGACTCCCTGGACATGTCAGCTGCGCCGCGCACACCGGCCGCGGACAGGAAGATCGGCCCGGATACCACCATCACCACGCTGGAACCAGTCACCAGCACGGAAGCTTGTGAGCCGTTGATTTCACCTGCGCGGACTTCACCCGTGGTGAGGCCGAGGCTGACGACAATGGCAAAGGCGAGGGCACCGCTCTTGATCAGGTGTTTCATGGTGTGGCTTCCTGCTGAGGTGTGGGAGCTTGCGTGTTGCTGCCGGCCACCGCCGGCACGGGTATCTGATGGGCGACGGCGAGTTCGCGCTGCAGCGCGCCACTGCGGTGCAGGAAGTCGAACACCGACTCCACCGTCACCACCGAGTAATTGCCGGAAATGCGTTCGCTGGCGGGGTGGTCGGTGACCGCCACGTTGTCGGCAAGGAAGCGCGCGCCCAGCCGCTTGCCGATGCCGATGTGCATGCGTGATGGCGTATAGCCTTTCTGCTTGAGCCAGGCCAGGGCGCTGGCGCGGTCAGCGAGGGGCGCATCGCCTGCGGCCTGCGCCATTGCGGCCGCGGCGACTTCCAGTATCCATTGGTTGGAGTTCTGGTATTCGCTGCTGCCGGGATAGGCCAGCATGCTGTAGCGCGGCTCATGCAGCGCACGTGCCTGTGGCGCTGCACCGGCGAGCAATGTCTTCAGTGCGGCGCGGACTTCCGGCGTGGGAATGCCAACCCGCAGGTCGGTGGTGATCGAGCTCTCGCCGACCAGGTTGACCAGGCCCTCGCGGTACAGGTCCGAGCTGTCGCTCTTGCAGCGGTTGAGCAGGTGCACCACGTCCCAGCTGCCGCTGTCGTTGCGGACCAGGAAGGCCAGATGGCTGTGGCGCAACCCGTACTTGCTCAGGTCCTGCCCGCCGCGCGCTGCAATGGCTACATCCACGTCGGGCATTGCGTCGAGCGTATCGGCGGTGACCGCGGCCATGTCGAACATGGCGGCAATCGTGGTCGGCGGCGGGTAACGCGGACTGCACGCCGGTTGCGCGAATGCCGGGGCGGCGAGGGTGGCCAGGCTCAGTGAGACTGCCAGCAATAGTGTGGTGCGGGGTTTCATCGGCGCGCATCCTTGCATGGTGCTTGGGAAATATTCGTTAGGAACCTGCGCAGGCGCGCGCTTGCTGGCCGCCTTTGCCAGGTTTTTCGTTCAAGGCTGCTTCCATTGCGCATGCAGCAGGCCGGAAACCGCGAAACAGGCCGGCGCATCCTTGTTGGACAGCACGATCACCGTCTCGCCGGTTGCCGGGTAATGGCGCACGTCGGTGCAGACACCGTCCGTGCTGCCGCCATGGCCCCAGCGGAAGTCGCGGGCCGGCACGTCCTTGCCGTAGCCGGTGGCAAAAAAGCCCAGTCCCATGAACTCGCGCTGGGTCTGGGTGGCCTGTTCAAACAGTGCTGCTGGCAGCAGCTTGCCGGCATTCAAGGCCCGCACGAAGCGGAACATGTCACGCGCGCTGCCCACTTCGCCGCCGGCGGGCAGGCCGCGCCTGGGTTGGGTGGCGCAGTTGCGCACGCGCTTGCCATCCACGTCCACATAGGCCCGTGCCAGATCGGCGGCGGGGTCGTCGCAGGCCACGAAGCCGGTATCCTGCATGCCGGCCGGTTGCAGCACGTGCTGGCGGATGTAGCTCTCGAAGTCCTGCCCGGAGAGCACTTCCAGCATCCGCCCCAGTACCAGGTAGCCAAAGTTGCCGTACTTCTGCGCGCTGCCAGGGGCGAACTCCGGTGCACGCCCGGCATGCAGCGCGACCATGTCCTGCAGGCTGTGCAGGCGCGCGCGATCAGCACTGTGTTCGGCGCCAAACAATTCATCGATATCCCCCGCACCGGCGCTATGTGTCAGCAGCTGGCGCACGCTCACCTCATTGGCGAACGGGCGGTTGGGGTAGTCCTTGAGCACCTCACCGACCTTGCTGTCCAGGCTGAGGCGACCGGCGGCGATCTGCTGCAGGATCGCCACGCTGGTGAACATCTTGCCGGCCGAGGCCAGGTTGAAGCGATCACTCACCTGCAGCGGTGTTTCCTGCTGCTCATCGCGCGCGCCGTAGGCTTTCTCGAATACCACCTCATCGCCGCTGGCGATCAACACCGTCCCCGAGAACTGCCCGGCGGCCTGCAGCCCCAGTGCAAAGCCATCCAGCTGTGCCAGCGCTTCAGCGCTGGGCGGCTGCGCGGCAGTGGCAATCCAGGGCACCGCAACGAGCAGCAACGGGGCAAAACGCAGCAGGGCAGGCGTGGCAGCTGGATGCTTCAGTGGTTTGCGCATGGTCGGGCCCTGGTTGGGAATGGCCAGAACATACCATCGCCCATTACTGCCGGCAGTCGGCAAGCCGGGCCTTGGCAGCGGATAATGGGGCCATGTCGCCTACCAAATCCCCCGTGCGTGCCATCGTCTGGATGCTGGCCGCCGTCGCTTTCTTCTCCTGCATGGACGCTGGCATGAAGATGCTGTCCAGCAGTTATCCGACCTTGCAGGTCACCATGCTGCGTGGTGCCGCCTCGTTGCCGTTCGTCCTTGTATGGGTGCTTGCCACTGCCGGTCCGCGCTCGATCATCCCGGTGCGCTGGGGCCTGCATCTGCTGCGCGGCGTGCTCGGCATGGTGATGATCGGCTGCTTCGTCTATGCGCTGCGCACCTTGTCGCTGTCGACCGCCTACACCATCTACTTCGTCGCGCCCTTGCTGGTGGCGGCACTGTCGGTGCCCTTGCTGGGTGAGCATGTGGGGCCGCGCCGTTGGGTCGCCATCGGCATCGGCCTGATCGGCGTGCTGGTTGTGCTGCGGCCGGGCGTGGATGGTTTCATCTCGTTCCCGGGTCTGATGGTGCTGCTGGCGGCGACCGCCTATGCGATTGCTGCAGTGACGGTCAGCCTGTTGACGCGTACGGATACGCCGCAATCGATGGTGGTCTGGTTCCTGCTGATCATGGCGATCGGTGCCGGTTTGCTGGCCTTGCCGCAGTGGCAGCCGCTGCAGTGGAAGCACGCCGCGCTGATTGCCGGCATGGGCCTGGCGGGGGCGCTGGGCCAGATCGCACTGACCCGCGCGTTCCAGCTGGGCCAGGCCTCGATGATCGCACCGCTGGAATACACCGGCCTGGTCTGGGTGATCGGCTGGGACGTGCTGCTCTGGCAGAAGCTGCCTGACCGTTGGACCTGGATCGGCGCCGGCATCATCGTCGCCAGTGGCCTGTACCTGCTGCACCGTGAACGCGTGCAGCGGGCGCAGCGGCCGGATCAGATTGATCATCCCTGAAAGCCAACCCCTCCCCAGTCCTCCCCCTTGGCTTCGCCAAAGGGAGGGGAAGAACTGTAGGAGCGGTGTCAGCCGCGAAGCTGGTGATGCCATATGAACAGGTATTGCCGCGATCTGGTGGTCCATCTGCTTCGCGGCTGACGCCGCTCCTACAGTAGGTAGCCTCCCCCAGCACAGCCCCGATCGGTTTCACTTAGAACCAAAAGGAATAAGATTCCGGTTTGCGGCACGCGCGCCGAGGGCCCAGCGCTGCTAGGCTGCACGCCCCCTTCTCATGCCCCCCGGTTGCCCTGGCAGTGATCGAGTTCCAGCACCTGCAGAAAGCTTATGCCGTCGACGGCCGCGCGATCACCGCGCTGCATCCGCTCGACCTGAAGATCCAGGCCGGCGAAGTGTTCGGCATCATCGGCCACTCCGGTGCCGGCAAATCGACCCTGATCCGCCTGATCAACCGCTTGGAAGAGCCCAGCGGTGGGCGTGTGCTGATCGACGGCCAGGATGCCACGGCACTCGACGCTGATGGCCTGCGCACACTGCGCCGGCGCATCGGCATGATCTTCCAGCACTTCAACCTGCTGTCGGCGCGTACCGTCGCCGCCAACGTGGCCTTTCCGCTGGAACTGGCCGGCACGCCCAAGGCCGAGATCGACGCCCGCGTGGCCGAGCTGCTGCGCATGGTCGGGCTGGAAGAACATGCGGCCAAGTATCCGTCGCAGCTGTCCGGCGGGCAGAAGCAGCGTGTCGGCATTGCCCGCGCGCTGGCCACACGCCCGCAGATCCTGCTGTGCGACGAGGCCACCAGCGCGCTGGACCCGCAGACCACCGCCTCGGTGCTGGCGCTGCTGGGCAAGATCAACCGCGAGCTTGGCCTGACCATCGTGCTGATCACCCACGAAATGGATGTGATCCGCCGCGTCTGTGACCGTGTTGCGGTGCTCGATGCCGGTCACATGGTGGAGATGGGCCCGGTTTCCGAGGTGTTCCTGCATCCCAGGCACACGACCACGCGCCGTTTCGTGTCCGAGTCCGAACATGTGGACGAAGGCGAGCAGCTGCGTGATTTCGCTGCCGTCGGTGGCCGCATCGTGCGCCTGACCTTCCTTGGCGAGGGCACTTACGAACCCCTGTTGGGGCGCATCGCCCGTGATACCGGGGTGGACTACAACATCCTTACCGGCCGCATCGACCGCATCAAGGACACGCCCTACGGCCAGCTGACCGTAGCCTTGGTTGGCGGTGACCAGAATGCCGCGCAGGCGGCCTTCGTCGCCGCCGGTGTGCATGTCGAGGAGCTGCGCCGATGATCATTGCAACTGCCACCGAAGGCTTCTTCCGCCATCTGGACGCGGGCAAGTGGGCCGACATCGGCCAGGCCACGATCGACACCTTGCTGATGCTGGCCGGCTCGTTGCCGCTGACGTTGGCGATTGGTTTGCCGCTGGGCGTGCTGCTGTTCCTGACCGGCTCGCCGCAGCTGCACCGCAAGCCGGTGGTTTACGGCATCACCGCGTTGTTGGTGAATCTGCTGCGCTCGGTGCCCTTCATCATCCTGATGATCGTGTTGATTCCGGTGACGCTGGCGATGATGGGCACCTCCCTGGGCGTGCGTGGCGCCATCCTGCCGTTGGTCGTTGGTGCTGCGCCGTTCTACGCGCGTCTGGTTGAAACGGCCCTGCGTGAAGTCGATCGTGGCGTGATCGAAGCCAGCCAGGCGATGGGTGCGACCACCAGACAGCTGGTCTTCAAGGTGCTGCTGCCGGAAGCGCGGCCGGGCCTGATTGCTGGCGCCACCGTCACCACCATCGCCTTGATCGGTTTCACCGCGATGGGCGGTGCGATCGGCTCCGGCGGCCTGGGCGACCTGGCCTTCCGTGACGGCTACCAGCGTTCGCACACCGACGTGGCCCTGGTCACCGTCGTCTTGCTGCTGGTGCTGGTGCAGCTGCTGCAGATGCTCGGCGATCGTCTGGTTACGCATTACAGCCGCAAGTAATGGAATGACCGCAGGCCGGCACGCAGCGTGCCGGCCTGTTAGCGTATGTCCACACCATCCTTCCCCACGGGATCTGTTACCGATGAAAAAGCTGCTCACCTTTCCCCTGATTGCCGCCGTGCTGGCCCTGTCGGCCTGCGGCAAGCCTGCCGCCGATGAGTCCAAGCTGGTGGTTGCTGCCACCGCCGTGCCGCACGCCGAGATCCTGGAAGTGGTCAAGCCGCTGCTGGAAAAGGAAGGCGTCAAGCTCGACGTGCGTGTGTTCAACGATTACGTGCAGCCCAACGACCAGCTGGTCCAGAAGCAGGTGGACGCCAATTACTTCCAGACCGAGCCTTACCTCACGGCCTACAACCTGGACCGCAAGACGGATCTGGTCACCGTCACCGGCGTGCACATCGAACCGTTCGGTGCCTATTCGCGTCGTTTCAAGTCGCTGGCCGAACTGCCCAACGGTGCCGACGTGGTGATCCCGAATGACCCCAGCAACAACAGCCGCGCGCTGATCCTGCTGGACACTGCGGGCGTCATCAAGCTCAAGGACCCGAGCAACGCCCTGTCCACCCAGCGTGACATCACCGAGAACCCGAAGCAGCTCAAGTTCCGCGAGCTGGACTCGGCGATGCTGCCGCGCGTGCTCGACCAGGTCGACCTGGCCCTGATCAACACCAACTACGCGCTGGACGCCGGCCTGAATCCGACCAAGGACGCACTGGCGATCGAGAGCAGCGATTCGCCGTACGTGAACTTCCTGGTCGCGCGCCCGGACAACAAGGACGACGCCCGCGTGCAGAAGCTGGCCAAGGCCCTGACCAGCCCGGAAGTGAAGGCCTTCATCGAGCAGAAGTACAAGGGCGCGGTACTGCCGGCGTTCTAAGCCGCACCGTTGTAGTGCCGAGCCATGCTCGGCAGAGGACTTACCGGCATTCCCGACCAGTAGTGCCGAGCCATGCTCGGCAGAGGCTTTACCAAGGTCCCAAACC
>NZ_JBRREC010000116.1:0-13029 GCF_056760015.1 Stenotrophomonas sp. STEN029
CGCCTCCTGTTCGGGCAGCCCGCCCGCCGCAAATACGGGTCGGGCCGCGCCATGCGGGGCTGGGGCCTTACCGATGTTGTCGTCGGCGCGGGGTCAGCCGCGAAGCTGGCACAGCTGAAATCGCGGGACTGCCTGCAATCTGCCGAACCATTGGCTTCGCCGCTGACCCCGCTCCTACAACAACAAAGGTAAGGCCCCTGCCGCGCATGGCTCGGCACTACCCTTATTGGCGGCGGACGGACTGCACTACCTGCAGGCGGCGCAGGCGACGCATTACTTCGGCCAGGTGGTTGCGGTCGCGGACCTGGATGTTGAAGCACAGCACCGCGGCGTTGAAATCGCGGTCCAGGTAATCCACACGCTCGATGTTGGAATGGCTGTGGGCGATGGCGGCAGCCAGCTGCGCCAGCACGCCGGTGCCGTTTTCCACCTCGACCACCAACGCGGTGTCGTAGTCGCCGACCACGCTGGTATCCCAGCCAATCGGCACCCAGCGATCCGGCGTCTTGCGCAGTTCGGCCAGGTTCGGGCAATCCAGTCGATGCACGACGATGCCCTTGCCGGCGGTGTGGTAGCCCATGATGTCGTCGCCCGGAATCGGCTGACAACAGTTGGCAAAGCTGACCACGCCACGCTCGCTGCCGTTGATCAGGATCTTTTCCTGGGCACGATGGGTGACGCCGCTGGCGCGCAGTTCGGCATACGACATCAGTGCCTGCGCAGCCTGGGTTGGCATCCAGTTGCCCAACGCAACGTCGGCCAGGAAGGCCTCCAGACGCGGGTAACGGTGTTCGTTGAGGAAGGCATCAAGCCGCCCCTTGGGCAGCCGCTCGATCGAGCTGTCCATCGCTTCCAGCGCGCGGTCGAGCATGCTGTGGCCGAGCTGCACCGCATCCTCGTGCTCCAGTTGCTTGAGCTGGTGACGGATGGCGGTACGTGCCTTGCTGCTGACCACGAATTCCAGCCACTGCGGTTTGGGCGAGGCCGAGCGTGCGGTGATGATTTCCACCGTCTGCCCGCTGACCAGACGCGTGCGCAGCGGCACCAGCTTCTTGTCCACACGCGAGGCCACCGCGCGGTTGCCCACGTCGGTGTGCACGGCATAGGCGAAGTCCAGCGCGGTCGAGTTGCGCGGCAGCGCCAGGATCTTGCCCTTGGGCGTGAACAGGTAGACCTCGTCCGGGAACAGATCGACCTTGACGTTGTCCAGGAACTCCAGCGAGGAACCGGCGGTGCGCTGCGAATCGATCAGCTCGACGATCCAGGCATGCGCCCTGCTCTGCGCGCTGTTGGGGCCATCGCCACCGAATTTGTAGGTCCAGTGCGCGGCCACACCGCGCTCGGCGATCAGGTCCATTTCCTCGGTGCGGATCTGTACCTCGATCGGCGAGCCGTACGGCCCGAACAGCACCGTGTGCAGCGACTGGTAGCCGTTGGCCTTGGGAATGGCGATGAAATCGCGGAAGCGCCCGTCCAGCGGTTTGAACGCGGCATGCACGCCACCCAGTGCGTGGTAGCAGTTGGGCACGTTGCGCATCACCAAGCGGAAGCCGAACACATCCATGACCTGGTCGAAGCTTTTGTTCTCCTCGCGCATCTTGGTGTAGATGCTCCAGGGTGTTTTGATGCGGCTGATCAGGCGGTGTTCCAGCCCTTCGCGCGCCAGGCGTTGCGACAGCTGTACTTCCACCTGTGCCATCGACTCGCGGCGCACCACCGGCTGGCTGCGGATGTGTTTCTCGATGATGGCGTGGCGCCACGGATACAGCGCGCGGAAGCCGAGGTTCTGCAGCTCGGACTTGATCAGGTTCATGCCCAGGCGCTGTGCAATCGGCGCGTAGATATCCAGCGTTTCCGTGGCAATGCGGCGCCGCGCTTCGGCACTCTGCGCACCCAGGGTACGCATGTTGTGCAGGCGGTCGGCCAGCTTGATCATGATCACGCGCAGGTCGCGCGACATCGCCAGCAGCATCTTGCGGAAACTCTCCGCCGCCGCTTCCTGGCGGTCGCGGAACTTCAGCTTGTCCAGCTTGGTGACGCCCTCGACCAGGTCGGCCACGGCCTGGCCAAACTCGCCGGCCAGCTCCTCGCCGGTGAGCGGGGTGTCCTCGATGGTGTCGTGCAGGATCGCCGCGATCAGTGTTTCAACATCCAGGCCGAGCTCGGCCAGGATGCGCGCCACCGCCACCGGATGGGTGATGTAGGGCTCGCCGGATTTGCGGGTCTGGCCGGCGTGCGCGGCCGCCCCGACCTCCCAGGCACGACGCAGCAGCGGCAGCTGCTCGGTGGGGAGGTAGCTGGCTGCGCGTTCGAGTTGCAGTACGTAATCAGGTACCACCCCGCCCGCGGGCGTGGCTACCTGGGCGGAAGGGCCTGGGTTCATGGCAGAAGACTATGCCAGCAGGCGTTCCACGGCAATTCCTACAACGCAAACAGCCCGCTTTTGGCGGGCTGTTTGCAGACAACATCAATCGATGCCAGAGAGGCGATCAATCGTCATTCTTGGACATGTCTTCGTCGGCGACCACTTCAGCGGCCGCCCATTCCAGTGCTTCACGCTCGATGCGCTCGCGCTCGGACTTCTCGACTTCCTCGATCAGCTCGTTGTCGATGCGACGGGCAGCGATTTCGCGCAGCGCCAACACGGTCGGCTTGTCCTCGCTCTCGCTGTTGTCGATAGTCGCCTGGACACCATTGGCCAGCTGACGGGCGCGCTTGGACGCCATCATGACCAGCTCAAAACGGTTGTTAACGACTTCCAGGCAATCTTCTACGGTAATGCGGGCCATGCGGGCTCCCGGCGACCTGCAACGGCCGCTCGATCGAATGAGGGAAAGGGGACGGATTGTAGGGGCAGACCGGTCCTGGAATCAAGTCAAGGCCTGAACAGCCCCTTGTGGATCAACCACTTGCTCAGTTTTCAGGGGCCAGCAACGAGGCGATCAGCTCGCCGTGGCGGCGTTGCTGGGGTTCGCAGCGCAGCCGGCTGGCGGCGAAGATCGAGCACATTTCGCCAACGGCGGTATCGAAATCCTCGTTGATGATGACGTAGTCGAACTCGTCGTAATGCAGCATTTCCTCACGCGCGGCGGCCAGGCGCTGGGCCATTACCGCCTCGCTGTCCTGGCCACGCTTGCGCATGCGCTCGTCCAGCGCCTGCCGCGACGGCGGCAGGATGAAGACACTGACCGCGCCCGGCACCTTCTCGCGCACCTGGCGCGCGCCCTGCCAGTCGATTTCCAGCAGCACGTCCTTGCCGGCCGCCAGCTGCGGCTCCACCGACTGCCGGGCTGTGCCCTTCCAGTCGCCATGCACCAGCGCGTGCTCGAAGAAATCACCGTCGGCGATCATCTGCTCGAACTCGGCGGCGGGGACGAAGTGGTAATGCTTGCCGTTGACCTCACCCGGGCGCATGGCCCGCGAGGTGAAGGAGATCGACAGCGAGATGTGCGGGTCACGCGCCAGCGTGGCGTTGACGATGCTGCTTTTGCCGGCCCCGGATGGGGCAGCGACGATATAGAGGGTGCCACGCATGCGGTGGGCCAACGTCGGAATGGCCCGGCATTGTACCGGCGTGGGCGGGTCTGTGCAGGATCGAGGGTTGAGGGCCCCCAATTATCGCGGGGGCAGCTCCACCTGCAGCGCCGAGCGATGCTCGGCTGGAGCCCCACCTGTAGTGCCGAGCCATGCTCGGCAGGGCATTACCGGCAAGGCCTTTGCCGAGCATGGCTCGGCACTACCTTGGCTCCTGCCGAGCATCGCTCGGCACTACCCTTTACTCGATGTTCTGGACCTGCTCGCGGATCTGGTCGATCAGCACTTTCAGCTCGACGGCGGCATTGGAGGTGCGTGCGTCCACCGACTTGGAGCCCAGGGTATTGGCTTCGCGGTTGAACTCCTGCAGCAGGAAGTCCAGGCGGCGGCCGACCGGCTCGCGCTGGCGCAGCACGCGGCGGATTTCCGCGATATGGCTGTCCAGACGGTCCAGTTCCTCGTCCACGTCGAGCTTCTGCAGCCACATCACCAGCTCCTGCTCCGCCCGGCCCGGATCAACCGGGTGCGGCAGGTCGGCCAGGCGTGCGGCCAGCTTGACCCGCTGCCCCTCGCGGATGGCCGGGATCAGCTCGCGGACTTCACCGGCAATGCGTTCGACCGAATCGACGCGCTCGCTGATCGCCGTGGCCAGCTTGTCGCCTTCGCGCTCGCGCGCCTGCACGAAGCTGGTGACGGTCTCTTCCAGCAAGGCCAATGCTTCGGCGTGCAGGGCGGCACTGTCGGTCGCCTCGGCGCGCAGCACGCCGGGGTATTGCAGCAGGTCGGTGAAGCCCACCTGCATCCCGGGGAAGCGGCTGTGCAGGCGCTGCGCCAATTCAGACAGCTGATCCACCAGCACCTCGTTGACGGCCAGCGAGGTGGCGGCTTCCGGTGCACGCAGGCGCATCACCAGGTCGAGCTTGCCGCGGCTGACCCGGGCGGCAACGCGCTCGCGCAGCTGCGGCTCCAGCGCACGCAGGTCCTCGGGCAGACGCACGCCCACTTCAAGGAACCGGTGGTTCACCGAGCGCAGTTCGCAGCCCAGGGTGCCCCACGCGGTGATGCGTTCGCCGCCGGCATAGGCGGTCATGCTCCGAATCATGTGCTTTCCGATGTGTTTCAAAGGGCGAATGGTACCCTAGCCACCTCTGGACGCTGGTGCATCCACCACCCAGACGCCCGCCAGATCAACTCGTACTAACCGGATTCCCCATGACCTTCTCCCGTCCCAGCGGCCGCCAGGCCGATCAGATGCGCACCGTCACCATCGAGCGTTCCTTCACCCGCCATGCCGAAGGCTCGGTGCTGGTGAGCTTTGGCGACACCCGCGTGCTGTGCACCGCCAGCGTCGAGAACCGGGTACCCGGCTTCCTGCGTGGCAAGGGCGAAGGCTGGGTCACCGCCGAATACGGCATGCTGCCGCGCTCCACCCACACCCGCTCCGACCGTGAAGCCGCACGCGGCAAACAGGGGGGTCGCACCCTGGAAATCCAGCGCCTGATTGGCCGCACCCTGCGCGCCTGCATCGACCGCAACGCGCTGGGCGAACGCACCATCACCCTCGACTGCGACGTGCTGCAGGCCGACGGCGGCACCCGTACCGCCGCCATCACCGGCGCCTATGTGGCCCTGGTGGACGCGGTGAACCTGCTGATGAAGCGCGGCGAGATCAAGCGCAACCCGCTGTTCGGCGCGGTAGCTGCCGTGTCGGTTGGCGTCTACAAGGGCCTGCCGGTGCTGGACCTGGATTACCCGGAAGACAGCGACTGCGATACCGACATGAACATCGTCATGAATGACGGCGGTGGCTTCATCGAGCTGCAGGGCACGGCCGAAGGCCATGCCTTCCGCCGCGAGGAACTGGACGCGCTGCTGGTGCTGGCCGAAAAGGGCATCCGCGAGCTGTTCGACGCCCAGCAGGCGGCATTGGCGTCGGCATGAACCGGCGCCTCGCCCTGGTCACCCTCGTCGTCGCCGATTACGACGAAGCCATCGCCTGGTACACCGGCAAGCTCGGCTTCCAGCTGCTGGAGGACCTGGACCAGGGCCGCAAGCGCTGGGTGGTGGTCGGCCCGACCGATGGCAGCGCCGCCGCGCTGCTGTTGGCGCGTGCCAGCGACGAGGAGCAGCGCAGCCGCATCGGCAACCAGACCGGTGGCCGCGTTGGCTTCTTCCTGCACACCGATGATTTCCATCGCGACCACGCGGCAATGCTCGCGCAAGGCGTCGAATTCCTCGAAGCCCCGCGCGATGAACCCTATGCCACGGTCGCGGTGTTCCGCGACCTGTACGGCAACACCTGGGACTTGTTGGAGCCCAAACAATGAAACTGGTACTGGCCAGCGGCAACGCCGGCAAGCTGAAAGAACTGCAGGCCATGCTGGCCGAGCTGCCGCTACAGATCGTGCCGCAGCGCGAACTGGGCGTGGACGATGTGCCGGAAACCGGCCTGACCTTCGTCGAGAACGCGTTGATCAAGGCCCGCCATGCCTGCACTGTGACCGGCCTGCCAGCGCTGGCCGACGACTCCGGCCTGATTGTCGATGCACTGGACGGCGCGCCCGGCCTGTACAGCGCGCGCTATGCCGGCAGCCCCACCGATGATGCCGCCAACAACGCCAAGCTGCTTGATGCGCTGCGCGATGTCCCGGCCGAACGCCGCACGGCGCGCTTCTACGCGGTGATCGTGCTGCTGCGCCATGCCAACGACCCGCAACCGCTGATCTGCGAAGGCAGCTGGGAAGGTCGCATCATCGACGAACTGCGCGGCAGCAATGGCTTCGGCTACAACCCGGTGTTCCTGGATGAAGAACTGGGCCTGACCGCTGCGCAGATGGAACCAGCGCAGAAGAACGGCCGCAGCCACCGCGCCAAGGCGTTGCAGCTGTTGTTGCAGCGCATGTCGCAACTTAGTTTCGATTGACCACGGAGATCAGGGAATGACGCCACGCCGCTATCGGACCCGGATGGGGCTTGTGCAGCTTGTCGCCACTCTGGGCGCTGTAAGCGGCGCGATAGTGGGCGCCATACTGGCGTATGACGGGGAGCAATCCTGGCTCGCACTGCCGCTTTGGGCGCTTGGCTGCGCGCTGGTCATTTCACTGATCGCTGCTCCCATCCTGTGGCAACGCGTGGTGCTGGATGAGCGGGCTGGCCAGCTCCGCTACCACAACATCGCCACCGCACACCGCTGGCGCAAGGTGGACCTGGTGGACGTGCTTGAGGTCCGCTACGACAACTTCGCCGACAAGCGCAAGGCCATGGTTTCCGGCCTGTATCTGCACATGCGCAATGGCAGCCGACCGGCGCGCCACCGTCTCATGGACAACGAGGTCGGCAGTTACCAAGGGCCGTCACCGATGTTCCGCGATGTCAGCGCAGCCGTGCTACGTGCACAACCACGTTCGCTGGTCGATCCAATCCTGCTGGCCGGGCAATAGCGCCTGTAACCCTGTACTCCCACTCTTTCCAACAGCCGTCCATGCCGCACTCCCACGACCACTGCAACCACCTTCCCGGCGAATCCTGCGCGATCGATCACGGTCACGCTGCCGGCGTGCAGCTGGTGCCGCCACCACTGGCGTTGTACGTGCACCTGCCGTGGTGCGTGCGCAAATGCCCGTACTGCGATTTCAACTCGCATGCCGGCAAGGGCGAGTTGCCGTTCGATGCCTACATCGATGCGCTGATCCGCGACCTGGACCAGGACCTGCCGCTGGTCTGGGGCCGCGTGGTCAGCAGCGTGTTCTTCGGCGGCGGCACGCCCAGCCTGTTCCCACCGGAAGCGATCGACCGTTTCCTGCAGGCGGCCAGCGCGCGGCTGCGTTTCGCACCGAACCTGGAAGTGACGCTGGAAACCAATCCGGGCACGGCCGAGCACGGCCGCTTCGACCGCTACCGCGCCGCCGGCGTGAACCGCATCAGCTTCGGCATCCAGACCTTCAACGACGAAGCGCTCAAGCGCCTGGGGCGCATCCACGACAGCAACGAGGCCGAGCGCGCTGTCAAGCTGGCGCAGGACGCCGGCTACAAGAACTTCAACATCGACCTGATGTACGCGCTGCCGCAGCAGACCCTGGCCCAGGCAGAGCACGATCTTGAACGCGCCTTCGCCCTCGATCCCACCCATATCTCGCACTACCAGCTGACGCTGGAGCCGAATACGGTGTTCTTCGCCCGCCCGCCGCAGGGCATCCCCGACGAAGACAGCGCCTGGGACATCCAGGAGCACTGCCAGGCCCTGCTGGCCGAGCGCGGCTATGGCCAGTACGAGGTCAGTGCCTATGCCCGCGATGGCTGGCAGTGCCAGCACAACCTCAACTACTGGCGCTTCGGTGATTACCTGGGCATCGGCGCCGGCGCCCACGGCAAGATCAGCTCCGGCGCCGAGCAGCACGTGCTGCGCCGCTGGAAGCACAAGCACCCGCAGACCTTCATGGACACCGCCGGCAGCCTGGCCAGCATCGGCGGCGATGACGTGATCAGTCCCGAGCGGCTACCGTTCGAGTACATGCTCAACCTGCTGCGCCTGCACGAGGGCTTCAGCCCGCGCGATTTCGAGTCGCGCACCGGTTTGGCACGAAGCGTGCTTCTACCCTCCCTGGCAATGGCGGTGGAGCGTGGCTGGCTCACCCATGACGGGGATTACTGGACCCCGACCGAGCTTGGCCGCCGCTTCACCAACGATGTGGTGGAGTTGTTCCTGGCGTAAGACCCGCGAAAAGTGGCCGTTACATCACATAAATGATAGAAAACGCCCATTCAGGGGGAAGGAAAACAGGATGCCAGGCACCGCACCACGCTCAGCAAGCCAATCCATGGCAAGGATCGCCAGTGCGCCGGTATCTGCCCGCGTGCGTCACTTGTTGGAAAGCATCTTCCAGGCCACCGATGAAGTCCTGCGCACGCCGTTGCAACTGACCGCCATCGAGCTGGAACGCGCGATGTTCAAACGCGCGGAGTTGGCCCACAACAGCCAGATCCAGTCCGACATCTATGCGCAGCTGCGGGTGCTGCGCGAGCACATGGAACAATTCCCCGAGCTTTTCCTTGATGCGCTGGCCATGCAAGTGGCGAGCTTCAAGGATCCGCCCAAGCCCGACCAGGAAGCGCACGCGGCCACGTTCAAGTCGATGACGCTGGTCGAAGACACCGACATCGACCGCGATATCGTGCTGCACGAAATGGCACGACGCGAAGCATTCCGCGCTCCCAGCCCCTTGCTGTTGCTGGGGCAGCGCTTTGCGGTGCTGGCCGCACAGCCAGCATTTGATCCCGAGCGCCTGCCGGTGGGTCCCTACGCCCAGTGCCGGGCAGTGCGCGACGCCGGCGAGCAGATGCAGCTCAACCTCGATACCCAGCTGGTGCTGTTCCAGGTATTCGAGCGCATGGTCATGCCGCGCCATGCTGAACTGGTCGATCGCCTGAACATCCTGCTGGAGCGCGAAGGCGTGCTTCCAGGGCTGGTTTACCGCCCGCATCTCCCCCGCCCCTCCGCCCCACGTGGCGCGGGCGCCGGGGGCGGCCACGCCGATGCTGGCGGCAGCGGACCGCGCAATGCCGGCCCAACCCCGCTGACCAGCTGGCAAGGCCAGGCGCCGGCGGCATCGTGGGCCAGTATTTCCAATGAGCTGCTGGGCAGCCCCGCAGGAGCACCAGCCCAGGCCAGCGCCGCACCAGCGCAGATGCCTTCCAGCGGCGCCGCCATGCCGCCGATGGAAAGCCTGCACAACCTGCTTGATGCCGCCCGCCACGCACTTACGCTTGGCGCTGGCGCTGGCGCTGGCGCTGGTGCTGGTGCTGGTGCTGCCGGTGGTGCTGCCGGTGGTACTGCCGGTGGCGGTGGTGGCGCAGCCGCAACGACAGGCACGGCCGGCATGCCCGACTTCACCGCCCTGCAGGCACAGGCGCAGCGTGGCACTGCAGGTTCAGCAGCGGGTGCCGGAAGCACTGCTCCCGCCGGTCCTGCCAGCGTCAACAACGCGGGCGTGCCAGCCCAGCCTGTCTCCACCCAGACCGCGCTGGATGTGCTGGGCAAACTGCAGGCAGCTGCATCTTCCTCCGGCAGCCGCCACAGCATGGCCGACATCCGCAACGCGATGATGGCGCAGGTCAAGGCTGAGCACGGCCCAGCCGCGACGCTATCGGTGCAGGACGGCGACACCATGGACCTGCTGGGCATGCTCTACACCGAGCTGCAGCGCGAAGTGCGCAGCGAAGGCCCTGCCGCCGACCTGCTGCGACGCCTGCAGGTACCCCTTGCCCGCGCCGCGATCAGCGACCAGGAGTTCTTCCTGCGCGACCAGCACCCGGCACGCGAGCTGCTCAACGCCGTCGCCGAATCCGGCGCGGTCTGGCTCAGTGATGAAGACAGCGATCCGGTCCTGCAGCTGAAGCTCAAGGACGCCGTCAACAAGGTCGTCAACGACTACCAGGGCGATGAGTCCGTCTTCGTCGAAGCCAACGACATCATCCAGGGACATCTGCGCGCGGCGGCCCGCCGCGCGGAAATGGCCGAGCGCCGCCAGATCGATGCCGCACGCGGCAAGGAACGCCTGGAGGCTGCCAAACAACTGGCCAACAGCACCATCGACGAGCTGTGCCAGACCACCGAACCGCCCAAGTTCGTGCAGACCCTGCTGCGCAAGGCGTGGGCCGATGTCCTTACCCTGACCTTGCTGCGCAACGGCGAAGGTTCGGAGGAGTGGCAGCAACGCGAGCAGGCCACCCGCCGCATCAGCGAGATTACCGGCTTGCCGCCTGGCGGCGCGGCCGATGTCAGCTTCGGCGAAGAGATCGAGCAATCGCTGCTGCAGGTGGGCTACCACCAGGATGAGGCCGCAGCCATCTCGCGCCGGCTGTCCACACCCGGCGGCGAGGACGAGATCACCTCACGCACCGAACTGAGCGCCAAGCTCAAGGCGCGCAGCCGCCTGGGCGAGGCCGGCGAGCCGGAAGAAGAAGAGCGGCGCAAGAAAGTCGAGCCCGCCCGTACCGAAGAGGAAGAAGCGCATTACCGCCAGCTGCGCACCCTGCCATTCGGTACCTGGTTCGAATTCACCGTCAACCAGCAGGGCGACAACCGGCGCCAGCGCCTGTCCTGGTACAGCCTGATCACCGGCAATGCCTTGTTCGTCAACCAACGCGGCCAGAAGGTGTCGGAGCAATCACTCGACGCGATGTCCCGGTTGATGGCCAAGGGCCAGCTGCGCATCGTCACCGAAGACAAGGGCCGCCTGATCGACCGCGCCTGGCAGGCCACCGTACGCGCGCTGCGCTCCATCGCCGGCCAGGCCTCCAACAGCGGGGAATCCGCATGATCACCAATACCCGCCGTGCACCGCGCCTGCAGGTACCCGATCTGGTGCAGGTGCGCGACCAGATGACCGGCACCCAGATCGGCCGGCTCGGCAACATATCCGAAACCGGCATGTTGCTGATCACCTCCGTGCCGATGCAGGAGGACGCGCTGTACCAGCTGCAGTTCCCCATCCCCGATGGCCGTGGCGGCCATCTGCAGATCGATGCAGGCGTGCACCTTCTGTGGTGTGAGCCGACACACGCGCCCGAGCAGTCATGGGCAGGGTTCCGCTTCCTGACCTTGGACAAGGCCCACCGCGAGCGCCTTGCGCAATGGATCGAAGGCAGCATCCCCGCAACCTGAGTGCCGAAAACGGCACAGCAGCGGCCGGCTGATTGCGGCAAAATTGGGGCCTGCATTCCGCATGTCCCAGCGAGCCACCGCGATGAACCAGCAAGATCCAGGCAGCCTGTACGCCCACCACCTTGGGCAGATGATCCGCCGCGCCGACGCGGCGCTTGCACGCGGTGGTTTCGATCACCTGGTGGTTCCCAGCGGCACCCAGCACTACCAGGTGTTCGACGACCGCGACTACCCGTACGCGGTCAATCCCCAGTTCAAGACCTGGCTGCCGCTGACCAAGCTGCCGTACAGCTGGCTGATCCACACCCCGGGCAAGCGCCCGACCCTGGTGTTCTACCAGCCCTTCGATTACTGGCACGTGGTCCCGGGCGCGCCGAGCGGCTGGTGGGTGGAGCATTTCGACATCCACATCATCCGCAAGCCCGAAGAGGCCCTGGCCCTGCTGCCAGCCGACCCGAGCCGCTGCGCCATCCTCGGCGAGGCGCAGAGCGCGCTGGGCGGCTTTGCCCCTAACAACCCGGCGGCGGTGATCAACTACCTGGAATGGCATCGCGGCTACAAGACGCCGTATGAAATCGCGCTGATGCGCCAGGCCCAGGTACTGGGCGTACGCGGCCACCGCGCCGCCGAGGCCGCATTCCGTGCCGGTGCCAGCGAATTCGATATCCACATGGCCTATTGCAGCGCCGTCGGCCAGGATGCCAACGAGCTGCCCTATGGCAACATCATCGGCCTCAACGAACATGCCGCCGTGCTGCATTACACCGACCTGGGCAAGCAGGCACCGCAGCCGCTGCGCAGCTTCCTGATCGATGCTGGCGCCTCGGCCTACGGTTATGCCAGCGACATCACCCGCACCTATGCAGCGGCCGGCCACGACGAATTCCAGTCCTTCATCGATGCGGTGGACGCAGCGCAGCTGAAGATGTGCGCAGCGGTACGTGCTGGTTTTGATTACAAGCAGCTGCACATCGATGCACACCTGTCGCTGATGGGCATCCTCAAGGATTTCGGCGTGATCACGGTTTCGCCCGAAGCTGCCTTGGCAACCGGCGTGAGCGCTGCATTCTTCCCGCACGGCATCGGCCATCTGATCGGCGCGCAGGTCCACGACGTGGCCGGCTTTGCCGCCAGCGAAGATGGCGGCCGCGTCGAGCGCCCGGCCGGCCATCCCTACCTGCGCATGACCCGCGTACTGGAGCCGGGTATGGTGGTCACCATCGAGCCGGGCCTGTACTTCATCGACATGTTGCTGGACGAAGTGAAGAAAGCCGGCAACGCTGCCAGCATCAACTGGGACCGCGTGGACTTCTTCCGTCCTTACGGCGGCGTCCGCATCGAAGACGAAGTGCTGTGCACCGACGGCGAAGCAGACAACCTGACCCGTCCGGAATTTGCCGCACAGGCGTGATGCAAGGGTGACGTCCGTCGCCCTGTAGTTGAACCCCGGGCGCGCAATGCGCCCGGGATGAGTGATACCGCGGATGTACCAGCATCCGCTTTCGCGAGAACCTTCGCCCCTCTCCTCAAAAGAAGCACAGCCAATCAAGCTTTGGCTTTGGCTGCTATTGCTGCTGCTATTGCTGTTGCTGTTGCTGTTGCTGTTTCCCCTCCCTTACGCGCAGCGTAGGGGAGGGTCAGGGAGGGGTGCCGTTGCTTTGCACTTGCACTTGCTGTTGCACTTGCTGTCGCTGTTGCTGTTGCTCTGCGCCTTTGACGTACGGGCCCCTTCCGCAGCGACGGAGCTGGCAGACAAGACCCCGCACGGGGCGACGTGCAGGACGCACGTCGTTTTTCGACGATACAAAGATGTATCGTCGAAAAATCCCGGC
>NZ_JBRREC010000117.1:0-13002 GCF_056760015.1 Stenotrophomonas sp. STEN029
GGCTATCGGTAACGCCCCAGCCGAGCATGGCTCGGCACTACAGGTAGGACTGCTCAGCGGGCTTCGGGAATGTCCGAGGTCAATGCTGCGGTCTCCGCGGCGCAGTCGCGCGGCAGTGGCAGCTTGAGCGTGCGTGCATGGGCAAGCTCTTCGCGTGCCTTGGCCAGGTCGGCGACAAATGCCGGGTTGTCATGCAGGCGCGCGACCGTGGCCGCGCCCATGAACTGGCCCTGTTGCACATCGCTATACCAATGCACGTTGCAGACCAGACGGCTGTGGCCGTAGTTGCGGCCGCGTTCGATCAAGGCGGTGGCATGGTCGGGATCGATTTCCGACAGGATCAGGCCCCAGGCCCAGCCGATCGACGTGTGGCCGGACGGGTAGGAGCCGCTTTTGCGCAGGCCTTCCTCATCGTCGGGCGTGCAGGTCGGTGCGTTGTTGACCATGAACGGGCGCGGCCGCTGGTAGTGCGTCTTTGCTGCCTTGGTGGCGGCGCTGGCGTCGATGCGGCTGCGTTCCAGCAGGCGGTACAGCACCGGCGTGGTCTTGGCGGTGACCGCCACGCCCAGCGCGCAGCTGAACTGGTCGGCGCCGGCCGGGAAGCTCAGGTCGGCGTCCGTATGTGCCTGCGCGAAGCGTGCGCTGCCCTGCATGCTCAGGGCCTGATTGGCGACTGCTTCATCCAGCTGTGCCGATGCCGAGCCCGGCGCTGGTGGTGCCGGGCTCAGGGCGAGGCTGTCGGGGATGGCGCTGCCAACCAGATAGCCGGTGGCCTTGCTGCTGGAGTCGCCGCCCGGAGTGGAGGACAGGGTCGGGGTGCTGGAGCAGGCGCTGAGCACGGCGGCCAGCGCGAGGGCGGCGCCAAGGCGCAGCGGGGAAACGGAGAATGACATTGCGACGACAAGGGGATTACGGGAGCGGACGGGCATCATCGCACCAACGGCCGCGCTCTGCCCCCCCTTTGCCGAAGGCAAGGGGAAGGCTGGGGGGCCAGAGCTCCCTCCCTTGCGCAACGCGCAGGGGAGGGTTGGGGAGGGGTGCTTTTGCCTTTCAAGCAATCGCCAACTTACAAACTGCCCACCCAGGCCGACATCCGCCCATCATCCTCGCGCACCTCGATCGGCCCGCCGAACACCTCCGACAGCGGACCTGAGCGCAGCAGCTCGGTACGACTGCCGTCAGCAAAAATGCGGCCGCCCTTCATCAGCACGACGCGCTTGATCTCGGGGATCACTTCTTCGATGTGGTGGGTGACCAGCACCAGGGTGATGCCCTGCTGGGCAAGGTTGCGCATGCTGTCGACCAGATGCTGGCGCGAGATCAGGTCCAGGCCGGTGGACGGCTCGTCCAGCAGCAAGGCCTTGGGCTGATTGACCAGCGCCCTGGCGATCAGCACGCGGCGGGTTTCGCCGGCAGACAGCTCGGCATAGCTGCGGCCCAGCAAGGGCAGGGCACGCGCCAGTTCCAGCGCGTGCCGGGCGCGTTGGCGCATGGCATCGGTGACGTCGCGGTGCGCGGGCACCACAAAGCTGGCAAAGAAGCCGGCGATCACCGCTTCCTCGACGGTCAGACCGGGCATGCTGGACAGGTTGCTGGACAAATCGCCGGTGACGATGCCCAGTTGCGCGCGCAGTCGGTCCACCTGCCAACGGGTCTGGCCCATCACCTTGACCGGCACGTGGCCGTCGGCGCGCGCCAAGGGATAAAGCTCGCGGGTGATCAGCTTGATGAATGAGGACTTGCCGCAGCCGTTCGGCCCGAGGATGGCGGTGTGCTGGCCCTGCTCGATGCGCAGGTTCAGTTCGTGCAGCACGCGGACCTGGCCGCGGATGACGCAGGCATGGTCCAGTTCGATCAGGGGGGCCGCTTCGGCGGCGGGTGCAATGGACATTCAGGAGTAGGTGGCAGCTGAGGATTCGACCAACGGACCTGCCGCCGGTGGATGAAGTTTGCGCCGACAGCCCCCATGATGTGTAGCAGTTGTTTCATCTGGCACCGACTGCCTGGAGTATTCGTGATGTCCGACTCCCTGCTCGTTTTCCTTACCGGTGGCATCGTCGGCCTGGGCTGGTGGGGCATGCTGGCGGTGCTGCTGGTGTTCACCCAGCTCACCATCTTCGCGGTCACCTTGTACCTGCACCGCAGCCAGGCCCATCGCGGCGTCGATTTCCACCCGCTGGTGTCGCACTTCTTCCGCTTCTGGGTGTGGCTGACCACCTCGATGATCACCCGCGAGTGGGTGGCCATCCATCGCAAGCACCACGCCAAGGTCGAGACCGAGGACGACCCGCACAGCCCGGTCACCAAGGGCATCCGCACCGTGTTCTGGCGTGGCGTGGAGTTGTACCGCGAGGCGCGCACGCTGCGGGGTGACATTGAACAATACGGGCGTGGTGCGCCGGAAGACTGGATCGAGCGCAGGCTCTATACCCCGCATGCCAATCTCGGCCCGATCCTGCTGTTCGTGATCAACACCGTGTTGTTCGGCCTGCCCGGCATCGCCTTGTGGGCGATCCAGATGGCGTGGATTCCGTTCTGGGCCGCCGGCGTGGTCAATGGCCTTGGCCATTGGTGGGGCTATCGCAATTTCGAGTCGGCCGATACTTCGACCAACCTGACGCCATGGGCGTTCTGGATCGGCGGCGAAGAACTGCACAACAACCATCATGCCTTCCCCAGCTCGGCACGGTTCTCGATGCGGCGCTGGGAGTTCGACATCGGCTGGCAGGTGATCCGCCTGCTGCAGTTCCTGCGCTTGGCCAAGGTGCTGCGGGTGGCACCGACGATGGACATCCGTCCGAACATCGCCGTGCCCGATGCCGATACCTTGAAGGCATTGTTGTCGCATCGCTTCCAGGCGATGACCGATTACCAGCGCAATGTATTCGCACCGGCTTTGAAGGAAGAGGCTGCAGCAGCAGGTGCCAAGTTGCGCAAGCTGTTGCCGCGGCGCATGCGCAAGGGCCTGGTCAATGATGGCCGCTGGCTGAAACCCGATTGCCGCGCGCAGTTGCAGAGCTGGGTGCAGCAGCGCCCACGCATCCAGTTGTTGGTCGAGCACCGTGCGCGCCTGTCGGCGCTGTTGGAAGCACGCAGCCATGACGCCACTGAGCGCCTGCGCCAGCTGCAGCAGTGGTGCCAGGACGCCGAGGCCAGCGGCAGTGCTGCATTGCAGGCGTATGCAGCACGCCTGAAAGGCTATTCGCTCAGCGCCGCATGAAGACGATTGCCCTCCTTCTCCTGCTTGGTGCTTCCTTGCCTGCGATCGCCCAGGTGCAGGACACCAATGCCTACCTGCAGCGCATGGACAGCGATGGCGATGGCCGCGTCAGCCCGGATGAGTACCTGCAGTGGATGCTGTACGCCTTCGACAAGATGGACCGCAATGGCGATGGCGTCCTGCAGCCGGATGAGCAGCCGGGGGGACGCGGCAAGCCGATCAGCCGCGAGGAACAGCGGCAGGTGATCCTGGCCCGCTTCGCCCGGCAGGATGCCAACAGCGATGGCTACCTGAGCGCCCGTGAGCTGATGGCACCACCGCGCTGACCTGCCGTTGTAGGAGCGGCATAAGCCGCGAAGCCAAACATCCAACCGACGCCGATAGCGCATTGCAATCGATACAGGTCCGCTGTTCGCCACCACCAGCTTCACGGCTCACGCCGTTCCCACAAAACCCATCAAACACGATCGTCTTGAGATTCGCATGCCAGAACTACCCGAAGTAGAAACCACCCGGCGCGGCCTGGAACCCCATCTGGTAGACCGCCGCATCCACGGTGTGATCCTGCGCCGGCCGGACCTGCGTTGGCCGATTCCTGCCGAGATCGAACAGCAGCTGCCGGGCAAGCGCATCGAGGCCATCCGTCGCCGTGCCAAATACCTGCTGCTGGATACTGAAGCGGGAAGTGCGGTGTTGCACCTGGGCATGTCCGGCAGCCTGAGCGTCTTGCCCGGTGACACCCCGGTGCGTGCGCACGACCATGTGGATATCAGCCTGGAAGACGGTCGTCTGCTGCGCTTCAACGATCCGCGCCGGTTTGGTTGCCTGTTGTGGCAGCCAGCAGGTGAAACGCATGAGCTGCTGGCTGGACTTGGTCCGGAACCGCTGGAGGATGCGTTCGACGGCGATTATCTGTTCCAGCGCAGCCGTGGCCGCAAGGCGCCGATCAAGACCTTCCTGATGGACCAGGGCATTGTCGTCGGCGTCGGCAACATCTATGCGGCGGAAAGCCTGTTCATGGCAGGCATCAATCCCCTGCGCGAGGCCGGCAAGGTATCGCGGGCGCGCTACCAGCGGCTTGCCGATGCGGTGAAGGAAATCCTGGGACATGCGATCACCCGGGGTGGCACGACCCTGCGCGACTTCATCAGTCCCGATGGCGCACCGGGTTACTTCGAGCAGGAGCTGCTGGTGTATGGGCGCGAAGGCGAGAACTGCAAACAATGCGGGCGCGCACTGCGCTACGCCAGCATTGGCCAGCGGGCAACGGTGTGGTGCGGGAATTGCCAGCGCTGATGGCCGAACGCCTGTAGTGCCGAGCCATGCTCGGCAGAGGCTTTACCGGCAGAGCCCCACCTGTAGTGCCGAGCCATGCTCGGCTGAAGCTTTACCGGTAAGGCCGCTGCCGAGCATGGCTCGGCACTACAGGTGGGGCTCTGCCGGTAAAGCCTCTGCCGAGCATGGCTCGGCACTACAGGAGGCGCCGGCCGCTGCAAGCTCTGCCATGATCCGCACTGACCCGCAGGAAGCACCCAATGCAGCTGCATCATCGAATCACGCTCTGTCTGTTGTTGCTGCCAACACTGGCGATCGCGCAAGCCCACACTCCGCTAGACGACCACACCGCAGTCCTCGAAAGCAGTGAGCTGAAATTGCAGGCGACCTCCGCCTTCGGCGGCCGGGTGCTGTCGCTGCAGCGCAACGGCGAACCCAATTTCCTGCGCATGGGCGCAGCGGTCCGCACGCAACCGGATCCAGTGGTAAACGCCAGCAGCGATGACATCGCCTACCTCGGCCATGACGTCTGGGTTGGCCCGCAATCGCAGTGGTGGCTGCACCAGCAGATCAACCCCGAGCGGCGGGCTGCTGTCGCCAACTGGCCGCCGGATCCGTGGCTGTCGCTGGCCCCTGCGCAATGGCTGCAGCGCGATGCCGGGCAACTGCGTCTGCGCGGCGCCGCCAGTCCGGTAACCGGCATGCAACTGGAGAAAACATTCCGGATTGACCCCGAGCGCGCCGATACCGTGCAGCTGCAGGTCAGTGGCCAGAACATCCGTGACACGCCGGTCGCCTGGGACCTGTGGTTCAACACCCGCGTCCACCCGGCTACCCGGGTGTTCGTGCCGGTCAGCATGGCCAGCGACATCCGTGTCGAAGGGGCGCCCGATCCGGGCATGCCGGACCATCGCTTTGAGAATGGCATGTTGGTACTGCACGCCGGTGCTGGCAGCATGGGGCCGCGCGGCAAATGGTTCGTGCAGCCCACGGTAGGCTGGATGGCAGGCTTCAATGGCAGCCAGGCCTTGATCATCCGTTTTGCCAAGCAGCCGCGTGCCAGCATCCATCCCGAGCAGGCCCAGGTCGAGCTGTATCTGGATGCAGGCGGTATCGCCGAGGGCTTGCTGGAGATGGAAGTGCACGCGCCTTACCGCGAGCTGCAAGCCGGCGAACGGATGCAGGCATCCGAGCAGTGGACACTGTTGCAGTGGGACGGCGGGGATGACGAGGCGAAGCAGCGTGGATTCCTGTGCGCGCATGCGGCCGCGTTGCAGTTGGCGGGTGCGTGTCGTTAGGGCGTAGCCCTGCGGTGCTGGAGCTATACCGGTGAGGCCTCTCCCGAGCATGGCTCGGCACTACGCAGGACCAGCTCCCTCCCTTTGCCGCAGGCAAGGGGAGGGTTTGGGAGGGGTAGGCCTTTCGCCGGCTGGCTGAAGGCGATGTTCATCCGTCCCTGCTCCGTGGCTGTCGATTCACGTAATTGCGCCTACCATGCAGCGGTCCCCAACTGGCACGTCTTTCCATGCAACGACGCGACTTCCTGCGCAACGCCGCTGCCGCCCTGGCGGCATTCGGTCTTCCGGCCTTCAGCGCCTGCGCGGCTGGCAAACCCGCCCAGCTGGGCCTGCGCCGGCTGGGCCAAGCGCAGCCTTTCGACTTCGCCACGCTCAAGGGCCAGGCCCGTGCGCTGGCGCAGGCGCCGTACAAGAGCCACAAGCGCACCCTGCCGGGCGCGCTGGAGAAACTCGACTGGGACCAGTACCAGTCCATCGGCTACCGCCAGGACCATGCGCTGTGGGCTGACCAGCCCGGCAAGTTCCAGGCGAAGTTCTTCCACCTCGGCCTGTACTTCCATTCGCCGGTGCGCATGTTCGACGTGGTCGATGGCAAGGCGCAGGAGCTGGCCTATGACGGCGCGGCCTTCAACTACGGCAAGAGCGGCATCCACGATGGCGAGTTGCCGGCCGACCTCGGCTTCGCCGGCTTCCGCCTCAATACCCGCAGCGATACCGACCGTGACTTCGCTGCCTTCCTCGGCGCCAGCTATTTCCGCGCGGTGGGCAAGGAGGGCCAGTACGGGCAGTCGGCGCGTGGCCTGGCGATCGATACCGGCATGGGCCGCCCGGAGGAGTTCCCGGACTTCATCGCCTATTACCTGGAACAGCCTGCCGCTGATTCGGACACCATCGTTGTTTATGGCCTGCTGGATTCACCCAGCGTTGCCGGTGCCTATCGTTTCGCCATCACCAATGGCGATGTGCTGCTGATGGACATCGACAGCGCGTTGTACCCGCGCAAGGAAATCGAGCGGCTCGGCATCGCGCCGTGCACCAGCATGTACCAGGTCGGCGAGAACGATCGCCGCATGGATTGGGACTGGCGCCCGGAGATCCACGATACCGATGGCCTGTCGATGTGGAACGGTGCCGGCGAGTGGATCTGGCGGCCGCTGTGCAACCCGGCCAACCTGCGTTTCAACATGTTCGTCGACAACAACCCGCGCGGCTTCGGCCTGCTGCAGCGTGACCGCAACTTCGACCATTACCAGGACGACGGCGTGTTCTACGAGAAGCGCCCCTGCCTGTGGATCGAACCCAAGGGGCAATGGGGCGAAGGTTCGGTGCAGCTGGTGGAGATTCCCACCGTCGATGAAACCTTCGACAACATCGTCGCCTTCTGGAACCCCAAGGCCAAGCCGCAGCCGGGCCAGGAACTGTTGGTCGGCTATCGCCTGTACTGGGGCGCCGAGCCGCCGGCACGTCCGCCGCTTGCCCACTGCGTGGCCAGTCGCACCGGCCTGGGCGGCATCATCGGCAAGAAGCGCGAGTATTTCTCGTGGCGTTTCGCGGTGGATTTCGAAGGCGGCGAACTGGCCAGCCTGATCGACAAGGCCGACGTCGAGGCAGTGGTGGAAACCAGCCGTGGCCGCGTGGAAGTGGTATCGGCGCGCCCGCTGCGTGAGATCAAGGGCTACCGCGCCATGTTCGACCTGGTGCCGCCGGATGGCAGCACCGAGCAGATCGACGTGCGCCTGTACCTGCGCAGCGGCGGCAAGACCCTGACCGAAACCTGGCTGTACCAGTACAGCCCGCCGGCTGCTGGTGCGCCGGAGCGGACGTTGTATTGATTGCAAGCGAGGCTGCGTTAACACCGGGGCGGTTTTGATCCCGCCCCGGGTCGAAATCAAGGTTTGTCGGTGGCTGCGGGAATGCTCATCGCAGGCTTGCCCACTTCCACGGTGCCACGGCGGATCTTCATCCAGGTTTCGTCCTGCCACTTCTGGTAGAGATCGGGATCCCAGTATTTCTTGTCATACATCCGGTCAGCCTTGATGGTGCGCTGCATTCCGCCGTCGTTGTAGACGATATCGACATTATTCGACATCGAGCCGGTACGGCTGCCTGTCATTGCGCGTAGGCCGCGAGTCAGCACCGCCGCGATGCGCGGTTTGGCCACAGCATCACCATACTCGGCGGCGAGCTGTCGGGCTTGGGCACGGGCTGCATCCTGTTGTTCCAGCGGAAGCGCTGCCCAATACTGGTCCCTTAGCTCGACGAACAAGGGGTATCCGCGTTCGGCTGCGACGTCCATCCAAGCAAACGCCATCACCCGATCTGCAGGGCGTTCCACGCCGAACCAGTACATTTCGGCCAAGTAGCCCTGCGCCGGCTTATCCGCATAGCGCGCGGAAAGCCGGAAGTTTTCCATCGCGCTATCCACTTCACCGCGATGCAGTGCGTTTACCCCCCACTGTCGGTACATCATGTCCGGATGACCATCCAGGAATCCGGCATTGAGCAAGGGCCCGTCTTCTTGTGGCGGTGTTTCGGCGGCGGCAGCGGGCAGACAAAGTGGCAACAGCAGGATGATGAATAAATAGCGGAGCATGGTGGGTATCATTCTTCCTTGGAGATGGTCGCAGCCTAGGGGGCACAGGGGCCAATGTAAATTGGCCTACAACGGCAGCGGCGCCTGCATCGGATCAATCCGCCCCTCGCCGCGGGTGATCTTCTTGAACTCGGCGCGGCTCACCGACACATAGCGGTCGTTGCCGCCGATCTCCACCTGTGGGCCGTCCTGCACGGCAAAGCCGTTCTCGTCCACGCGCACGGTCATCGTCGCCTTCTTGCCGCTGTGGCAGATGGTCTTGATCTCCTGCATCTCGTCGGCCCAGGCCAGCAGGTACTGGCTGCCTTCGAACAGTTCGCCACGGAAGTCGGTACGCAGCCCGTAGCACAGCACCGGGATGCGCAGTTGGTCGACCACCTCGGACAGCTGCCATACCTGTGATTTGCTCAGGAACTGCGCCTCGTCCACCAACACGCAGCCGAGCCTGCCGTGGGCGGCAATGTCCTGCTGGATCAGCTTCTCCAGGTCGGTATCGCGCTCGAAGGTGGTGGCTTCAGCTTGCAGGCCGATCCGCGAGGCGACCACGCCGGTGCCGGCGCGGTGGTCCAGGTGCGGGGTCAGCAGGGCGACACGCATGCCGCGCTCGCGGTAATTGTGCGCGGACTGCAGCAGGGTGGTGGTCTTGCCGGCGTTCATCGCCGAATAGTAGAAATAGAGCTTGGCCATGCCGCATTTTACCGCGCCAGCCGGCGCTCACGGGCGATGGCTTACACTGCCTGCCTGCGACTGAAACCACCCCATGCTGGACTCCCTCAATCCCCCCCAACGCGCGGCGGCTGTGCACGCCGAAGGTCCTCTGCTGGTGCTGGCTGGTGCCGGCAGCGGCAAGACGCGTGTGATCGTCGAGAAAATCGCTCACCTGATCGGCATTGGCCGCTACAGCGCCCGCCGCATCGCCGCGATCACCTTCACCAACAAGTCGGCGAAGGAAATGCGCGAGCGTGTGGCCAAGCGCCTGCGCGCCGAGGACGCGGCGGAGGTCACCATCTGCACCTTCCACGCCTTGGGCCTGAAGTTCCTGCAGATCGAACATGAACAGGTGGGTTTGAAGCGCAACTTCTCGATCTTCGATGCGGATGATGCCGGCGCGCAGATCAAGGATCTGCTGGGTGGAAGCAATGCCAAGCCTGACGACATCGAGGACATGAAGAACCTGATCTCGCGGGCCAAGAACTCCGGGCTGTCGCCCGAGCAGGCAATGGCGGCGGCGCGCAGCAACCGCGAGAAGGACGCGGCGATGGTCTACGAGCTGTACCAGACCCGGCTGACCTCGTTCAATGCGGTCGACTTCGATGACCTGATCCGCCTGCCGGTGCAGGTGCTGGAAGAGCACCCGGATATCGCCCTGGCCTGGCGCGAGCGCATCGGCTATCTGCTGGTCGACGAATGCCAGGACACCAACGATGCCCAGTACCGCCTGCTCAAGCAGCTGGCCGGGCCCGCCGGCAACTTCACCTGCGTGGGCGATGACGACCAGTCGATCTATGCCTGGCGCGGCGCCAATCCCGAGAACCTGCAGCAGATGGGCGTGGATTACCCCAAGCTGCAGATCATCAAGCTGGAACAGAATTACCGTTGTTCCAACCGCGTGCTGCGCGCGGCCAATGCGTTGATCGCACACAACCCGCACGAGCACCTGAAGACCTTGTGGTCCGACCAGGCCGACGGTGAACGGATCCGCGTGTGGGAGTGCCGCAACAGCGAACACGAAGCGGAAAAAGTGGCGGCGGAAATCCATTTCCTGGCGACCAGCCGCAAGATTCCGTGGAGTGATTTCTGCATCCTGTTCCGCGGCAACTTCCAGTCGCGTCCGCTGGAAAAAGCGATGCAGCTGGTCGGTGTGCCGTATCACCTCAACGGTGGCACGGTGTTCCTTGAACGGCAGGAAGTGAAGGACACGCTGGCGTGGTTGCGATTGATCGTGAACCCGGACGACGACACGGCCTTCATGCGCGCGGTGCAGTCGCCCAAACGTGATGTCGGTGCAAGCACGCTGGCCAAGTTGGCGGAGCTGGCGTCCGAGAAAGACATTCCGATGGCGCAGGCCGCCGAGAGCATGGGCGCGCTGGCACAGCTCACCCCGCGTGCGGCCAACAGCCTGAGCAAGTTCACCGACATCCTGCGCGCGCTGCGCCTGGACATGCGGCAGATGAGTTCCGGCGACCTGGTGCGGCGCGTGGCCAAGGATTCGGGCATGTTGGCCGAGCTGCGCCACGCGGCCAAGGACACTGCTGGCTATGAGCGTCGCGCCAACAACCTGGAAGAACTGGCTTCGTGGTTCGAGAGCGGCCCGCGTGGTGCCAGCGCCGCCGACATGGCCGCGCAGCTGGCGCTGATCTCGCGCAACGACAAGGATGACGGCGGCAACCAGGTGCGGATGATGACGCTGCATGCGTCCAAGGGCCTGGAGTTTCCGTATGTATTCATCGTTGGCTGCGAGGACGGCGTGCTGCCGCATCAGGTCAGCCTGGACGAAGGAAACCTGCAGGAAGAGCGGCGCCTGCTGTACGTGGGCATCACCCGCGCCAAGATCCAGCTGTGGATGAGCTTCAGCCGTTTGACGCGCAAGTTCGGCGAGCACATCCGGCTCAAGCCCAGCCGGTTCTTCGATGAGATCCCGGCTGGTGAGATCCAGCGCGACGGTGCTGATCCGGTGGCCGATGCCGCGCACAAGCAGGAGCGGGCCAAGGCCGGATTGGCAGCGATCCAGGCACTGTTTGATTGATGCTTGCCTCCTCCCCTTTGGCGCGGCCGAGGGGGAGGTCGGGAGGGGGTAGCTTTGGCTCCGGTCTTGCGCTTTGATTGGGGTTCCCCTCAGCCCTCCCGTGGCCAATGGAGACGGCGGTAGTGCCGAGCCATGCTCGGCAGGGGCTTTACCGGCAAAAACCAGAGCACCCCTCCCCAGCCTTCCCCTCTGCTGTGCAGAAGGAGGGGGCATGGCTTGGCCCCTCCCCTTTGGCGTAGCCAAGGGGGAGGCTGGGAGGGGGTAGCTTTGAGCCTTGGCTTTGCGTTCTGATAGGGGCTCAGCGCGAACAGCACCCCTCCCCAACCCTCCCCTTGGCTGCGCCAAAGGGAGGGGGCGAAAACCGAGCCCGCCATGTCCCTGATCCAAACCGAACGCCTGCAACTGCGCCTGCTGCGTGACGACGACGGCGATGCTGCCGCGATGCTGCAGCTGCTCAACGAACCTGGTTTCCACGAATTCATCGGTGATCGTGGTGTGCGCACGCTGGAGCAGGCGCGCGAGTACGTGCAGAAGCACACCTTCGGCAGTTATGCCGCGAATGGCTTCGGCATGTATGCGATTGAACGCCGCAGTGACGGTGCGTGGTTGGGCAATGCCGGGCTGGTTCGGCGCGAGGGCCTGCCCTGTGCGGATGTTGGTTACGCCTTGCTGGGTGCCTACACCGGCCATGGCTATGCACTGGAAGCCGTACAAGGCGTACTTGCCTACGCGCGCGGCACGCTCGGCCTGGGCGAACTGCGTGCGATCGTCTCGCAGGGCAATGCGCGATCCGTCGCGCTGCTGGAAAAGGTCGGCTTCCGCGATGACGGCACCGTGGTGCTGCCGGGCAAGGACGAACAGCTGCTGCTGTTCGTCAACATGCCCGCTTCAGCCGCGTAGCCCGGGTAAGCGCAGCGCACCCGGGGCAAGTATCCCTAGGATCTGCGATGTTCCGCCAAAGGCCTCGGGTGCGCTGTGCTTACCCGGGCTACGGCTGGAATGCGTTCTGAGTCGGCTCAGCCGCCCAGTTGCTCCTGCAACGCTGCAAGCTGTTCCTGCAGTGCTGCGACGGTCGCCTCCAACTGCTGCACGCGCTCTTCCAAGGCGCTGTTGTCGACCAGGGCGGCAGCGCCCGCCGGGGCACGGTACTGCGCTGCCAGGGCATCCACATCCACCGCACCGCACAGCAGGTGCATGAAGCGGTCTTCGCGCTGGCCCGAAGCACGCGGCAGCTGCACGACCAGGCCACGCTGCTGCATGCGGTCCAACTGGTGGCGCAGGTCGGCGGCATCGGCGAACTTGGCCATGCGCTCGATGCGGGTGGTCAGCTCACCGGCGGTCTGCGGGCCGCGCAGCAGCAGCAAACCGAGCAGGGCGACCTGCTGGCGTGGCAGGTCAAGCTTGGGGCCGGTCAGGTGCTCGTAGCGGTCGGCGCGCGAGGCGAAGTGCTGGCGCACCAGGCCCAGGGCTTCCAGCTGGCGCAGCGCGTGCTGCACCTTGCCGGCTTCCAGGTTCATCACTGGCTCGCGCGCGGTTTTCTGGTTGGCGGCCACCTGGGTGGCATTGACCGTCAGCGGATAGGTATCCGGGGTGGTGGCCTCCTTCTCGATCAGGCAGCCCAGTACGCGCGCCTGGGCGGCGTCGAGGATGGGGAAATCGGGGGTCTGGCTGGCGTCGGTCACGGTCCGGGCTCTGGTCTTGCTAGGGGGCGCAAGCATAGCTGAGAGGGCAAAACCGGGCTAAACCGGGGTGGGGGGGGGGGGGGGGGGGGGGTGACCCCGCCCGCCCCCCCGGGGGGCCCGGGCCCCCCGGAGAGGCGCAACCGCCGGCAAAAACGGGGGGGTGGAAAGATAGGGCGGGGTGGGGGGGG
>NZ_JBRREC010000118.1:0-12575 GCF_056760015.1 Stenotrophomonas sp. STEN029
TTTTGTTCTTTTTTTCCTCCCCGTGCCCGTTGTGGGCGCTCACTATCTGTCCCTTCCGCTTGTTGGGGCGGGGGTAACGCGGCGAAGCTGGTGCTGCTTCCGGCAACCGCAATGCCTCGCAGCATGCATTGCCAGCTTCGCGGCTTACACCGCTCCTACAACAACCGTCGGCGTCGGCACTGCTGACCACGGGAAGGGTTTGTAGCCTCGCACCTGCAACGGCACGCCCAAGGCATCGAAGGCCGCGACAATTCCGGCGCAGCGCTTCCGGTCCAGCTGTTCGCCGAGACACACCGGCAGATCGCGGCAGGCAGCCAAAGCCTCGCCAATCGATACAGCCAACAACGCCGCCACCTGACGCGCTGCATCCTTCACATGCTGCGCGGGACATTGCGCCAGCACCACATCGAAGCTGGCGTAGATGCCGGGCCCGACATCCAACGCCCGTGCGGCTTCCTGCTCGGCCTCCGCGGCCTCGCCCAAGGCCTCATCGATACCCGGCACCTGCAGGAACGCATCGTACTCGGCGTAGTAATCCAGTGCCGCTGCGTAGTCCTCCAGCGTCGATAGCGGACGCTGGCGCTTCTGCACATCAAGCACATCGGCAAAGGTCGCCGGTTCCAGGAAGCTCGAAAGACCCAAGGCACGCGCCGCCGTCGGCAACTCATCATCATCGAAGGCTTCGGCCTCGCTGGCCGGCAGCCAGAACGAAGCATTCAAGGCGCCGCCTTCGCTGGCGTGGACCCAGCCGTAGCGCGCCCACACCTCATCGTCGTCGTTGCAGCTGGCAAAGCTGTCCAGGGTCTGGCGGAGATCCAACAGTTCAATCATGCGTCGCTGGGCAAACAATCGGCGGAGCTGCAGTCTAGCGGCGCCGGCCGCAGGCGCAATGCAACCACCACGCCGAGTGCAGCGAACAGCGCAGCACCATATTGCGCATGGACCAATCCCTGCAGCGCCTGCGCGCTGTCAGCCGGTGCGGTTGCACGTGCCGCATTGGCCAGCATCACCAGCACAGCCAGGCCCAGGGCACCGCCGATCTGCTGTGCAGTGGCCGCCATGCCGGAAGCCACGCCTTGCTGCGCGGCAGGAACGCCCTGCCCGGCCACGATCCACATCGCCGTCCAGGTCATGCCCTGACCCAGGCTGAGCAGCACGATGCCCGGCAGCAGCGGCCAGTAACCAGCACCGTGCGGCAATGCAAAGGCAACGCCAGCAATTCCCAATGCCCCCGCCGCCAAGCCCCACGCCAGCACCTGCCGTGGCGAACGTACCGCCAACATGCGCTCGGCGATGCGGATGCCGACGGTGCACACCAGCGTCGGCGGCAGGAACGCCATACCCGCCTGCAACGGGCTCCAGCCATAGCCGTCCTGGTAGTACAGGGCCAGGAAGTAGTACTGCACGCCGAAGCTGCTCATGAACAACATGGTCAGCCACATCGCGGTACGCAGCCCGGGCACCCGCAGCAAGGCGAAGTGCATCAGCGGATCGGCACTGCGTTTCTCGATCAGCACGAAGGCTGCCAGCAACAGCAACGACAACAGCAGGCAGGCCAGTGTTATCGGCGCAGCCCAGCCCCATTCCGGCCCCTGTACCAGGGTGGTGACCAGCAGGCTGCCGCCGACGGTCACGCTGAAGCAGCCGGCGAGATCGAAGGTTCGACCACGTGCACGTGGGCCGTCCGACGGCAACCAGACGCCACCCAGCACTGCACAGGCCCCGGCAATCGGCACGATCACCAGCAGCACCGATGCCCAGCCGAACTGCTGGGTCAGCACGCCACCGAGCAGGGTTCCCAGCGCAAGGCCACCGGCACTGGCCATGCTCCAGATCGCCAGTGCCCGATTGCGCGGCGCGCCTTCGGCATACAGCGTATTGATCAGGGCCAGGGTGGCCGGGAACAGCAAGGCCGCACCAATGCCCTGCACCGCGCGCGCCGCCACCAGCAGCCACGCGCTGCTGCTGAAGCCACCAACCAGCGAAGCCAATGCGAACAAGGCCATGCCCAGCCGATAGAAGCGCCGCTTGCCGAGCAGGTCGGCCGCGCGGCCACCCAGCAACAGGCAACCACCAAAGGCCACGGTGTAGGCGCTGACCACCCATTGCAGCTGCTGCGCATTGATCTGCAGCGCGCGCCCCATGTCATGCAGGGCGACGAAGATGATGGTGGCGTCCAGGGCGATGATCAGCTGTGCCGTGGCCAACAGCGCAAGCGCCAGCCGCGGTGTGGCAGAGAGTGGAGACGACGAAACCTGCATTGCCTGAATCCAGAAACACGGGGGCGCACAGTCTTATTGATGACGCGGCGCAGATAAATCAGGATACATGCATATTTGTAATGCGGATTTGCATCAATGGATACCATGGACCTCAACGCGGTACGCATGCTGGTGCAGGTCGCCGACGCGCGCAGCTTCACCGTAGCCGCGGGGCAGCTTGGGCTCAGCCAATCCGGCCTGTCGCGGGCGATCAGCCGGCTGGAGCAGTCGTTGGGGGTACGCCTGCTCCACCGCAATACCCGCAACGTCAGCCTGACCCCGGACGGGCGCCTGTTCGTCGAGCACTGCCAACCGCTGCTCAGTGGCCTGGAAGACGCCCAGCGCCAACTGGGCGATCGCCCGTGTATTCCCTCAGGCGTGTTGAAGCTGACCGCGCCCTCGATGTTTGGTCGCAAGGTGCTGGTGCCCTTGGCCGGAAAACTGATCGCCGCGCATCCACAGCTGCAGTTCGAGCTGGTGCTCAATGACCGCCTGGTCGACCTGGCCGAAGAGGGTTTTGACGCCGCCCTGCGCACCGGCCCGATCAGCGATGTACGGATGGTGGCCAGGCCCTTGCGGCCGCTGCGCTGGGTGACGGTTGCCGCACCGGACTACCTCGCCCGCCACGGCCAGCCCGCAACCGTGGAAGCGCTGCAGGAACACACCTGCCTGGCGGTACGCAATCTGCGCAGTGGCCGCCTGGTGGATTGGCAGTTCCGGGCGCTGGATGGGCAGATGCACGACTTCACCCCGCCGACGCGGATGGTGTTCGACAGCGGTGACCCGCTGGTGGAAGCCGCCCTGGCCGGTATTGGCATCGTCCAGGTGATGGACTTCGCCGTCGCCGACGCGCTGGCCGATGGGCGTTTGCAGCGCGTGTTGCAGGCCAACGAAGGCCGAACCCGCGCCCTGTCGCTGGTCTATCCACCTTCGCGGCAGGTATCGCCCAAGCTGAAGGTTCTGGCAGAAGCCTTGCTGGCCGGCGATTGGTGAAGCCCAACAGCGTCGGTTCCAGCTCGCGTTGTCCACACAGGCTGTGTCCCGGCATATACACAAGCTGTGGATAAGAACCCGCAGCCCTTGTGTACCAAGCCCTCGCAAGCACTGGTGAATTTTTGGCCAGACCTCACATGTAACTCCGAGCCATGCTCGGCAGGGGCCTTGCCAGCAATCCAGAACTGCTGGAGCGGCGTCAGCCGCGACGCCTCGGCAGGGCAAGCCAAAGCACCCCTCCCAAACCCTCCCCTTCGCTGCGCGAAAGGGAGGGAGCAACGGCGGTAGTGCCGAGCCATGCTCGGCAGGGGCTTTCCCAGCAATCCATCAGATGTGGGAACGGCGTCAGCCGCGAAGCTCGCGGCAATGACCCGTTGGGCATTTCTGCCATCTGGACATCTACGAGCTTCACGGCTGACGCCGCTCCTACAAATGGGTTTATCGGTAAAGCCCATGCCGAGCATGGCTCGGCACTACAGGGGTTGGCTTATCAGCCAGCGAAGCTGTCGGTGGCGCGTACCAGTGCGTCGACGTTCTCGGCTTCAAATGCCGAGTGGCCGGACGCCGGGCTGATCTGCAGCGTCGCCTTCGGCCAGACCTTGTGCAGTTCCCAGGCATTGGCCAGCGGGCAGACCACGTCGTAACGGCCGTGCACGATCACACCCGGGATGTGGGCGATCTTGTGCGCGTCGCGCAGCAGCTGGTCTTCCACCTCGAAGAAGCCACCGTTGACGAAGTAGTGGTTCTCGATGCGAGCGAAGGCCAGTGCGAACTGCGGGTCTTCGTGGCTGTTGACGAAGTCGTCGTCCACATGCAGGAAGCTGGTGGCACCTTCCCACACGCTCCATGCCTTGGCGGCAGCCAGGCGCGTGGCCTCGTCGTCACTGGTCAGGCGGCGGTGGAAGGCCGAGATCAGGTCATGGCGCTCAACGAGAGGGATCGGCTTGAGGTAATGCTCCCAGGCGTCCGGGAACAAACGATTGGCGCCTTCCTGGTAGAACCATTCCAGCTCCCAGCGACGCAGCATGAAGATGCCGCGCAGCACCAGCTCGGTCACCCGCTGCGGATGGGTTTCCGCATAGGCCAACGCCAGCGTCGAACCCCAACTGCCACCGAATACCTGCCAACTGTCGACGCCGAGCTTCTCGCGCAGCTTCTCGATGTCGGCGACCAGATCCCAGGTGGTGTTGTCGACCAGATCGGCATGCGGGGTGGAACGGCCAGAACCACGCTGATCGAACAGGATGATGCGGTACTTGGACGGGTCGTGGAACTGGCGCATCTTGTCGCTGCAGCCGCCACCCGGGCCGCCGTGCAGCATCACCACCGGCTTGCCGTTGGGATTGCCGCATTGTTCGAAATACAGCGTATGGCGGTCGTCGACCTTGAGCGTGCCGGTGTCGTAGGGCTCGATGGCGGGGTAGAGCGTGCGCATGGCAGCCTCGCTGGGAACAGGCCGGCTAGTCTAACGCAGCGATGTTGCGGTCTTGTCTGCGTTGCAGCGTCCCATCAAGGCGTTGCATTGCTCGCCGGGGTGATGCGGTCCAGCAGCCACAGGCCATCGAAGCGCTGGCGGGCTTCGGCCAAGGGCAAGCCGTCGGCATAGTCCATGCTCCATAGTCGGCTGGCCGCATCGTCCTCGCCAGGCAAGCTGCCTGCATGCAGGTCCACAAACACCGCTGCGGCATTGGCGGTCAGGCGCGACTCCAGCTGTGCCGGCCGCGCCCCCACCTCACGCAGTTGCTGATCGATGTAATCGCGGTAGCTGCCCTGCGCGCCGGCGTAATGCAGCACATAGGCCTGCGCCTGCAGCCTCTTCGGCAAGGCGCTGGTCACGTTGTCCACCGGCGGGAAGCCACGTGGATGACCGTCGCGGTAGCCACCGAGTCTGTTCAGATGCGCGTAATGCCCCCAGATGATCGCCTTGCGCCCCGGGTAGGCTTGTTCCAGCAGCCACTGCAGGTTGCCGGCCATGACCGGATCGTGCTCATCGAAAGGCCGCAGTTGCCAGCTAACCTCGGCCATGCGTTGCAGGCTGGCGTTGATGCGCCGCCAGAAACCATCGCTGTCAAACACATCGTCGCCGTGCTCGGCGTCCGGCGCTGGCAACAGTTGCAGCAACCATTGCGAATCATCGAGGAAGCGCTGGCGTACGCGGGCGTCGGCCATTGCCAGCTTGCCATCGAGCAATTGCTGGACCTGCTGCAGATGCAGCTGCAGGCGTTGCCGTGCCATTTCATCCAGTCGCTGCCGTAGCAATCTCTCGCGCAGCTGCGGCACCAGCTGGCGGCGTGAGAGTCCGCCACTCAAGCGACCATCGAAGCCTGCCAGCTGCATCGCATCCGGCGTATCACGTTGTGCGTCCAGATAGTCATACAGCGGCCACACCTCGGCGCTGTTGGCGTACATGTAGAAGATGTTGCCGGGCGCGTTGGCACGCAGTGGCAGCCGCGATTGCCATAGGCGGGCGACGTCGAACAAGCCGCTTTCCAGCACCAGCAGGTCAAAGCCCTTGCGCTCATGCAGGTAGCGCACGGTGCGCACCTTGCTTTCGTAGATATTGCCTTCGCCATGGGTGAGCTCATCGAGCATGACGATGCGCTTGTCGCCAATGGCCTCGCCAAGGGGCGCCAGATCGGCGAAGTCATCCTGCATCGGCGAGCCCTCGCGCAAGGGATGGATGGGCGCGTGTTTGCTGGCAGCCGGCGTTGCGGCGCAGCCCAGTGATGTGGCGAGTAATACGGCAGCGAACGCGGTACGGATCATCGGCATCCCCGGCTTGGAATGGCGATGCTACGTGAGGTTTCGGGGTGCGTCATGCGGACAAGGAATGACCTGATTGACGCGGTGAAATGAGATTTTTGACCTCGCTCTGGCTCTGGCTCTGGCTTCGCTTTGGATATTGTCATTCCCGCGGAGGCGGGAATCGCTCTGGCTCTGGCTCCGGCTCTAGCTTTGGCTTTGAAAGTCGTCATTCCCGCGAAGGCGGGAATCGCTCTGGCTCTGGCTCTGGGCTCTGGGCTCTGGCTCTTGCTCCCAAATCAAATGCAGAAGCAAAAGCAAAGACCAGAGCGATTCCCGCCTTCGCGGGAATGACGACTTTCAAAGCCAAAGCTAGAGCCGGAGCCAGAGCCAGAGCGATTCCCGCCTCCGCGGGAATGACAATATCCAAAGCGAAGCCAGAGCCAGAGCCAGAGCGAGGTCAAAAATCTCATTTCACCGCGTCAATCAGGTCATTCCTTGTCCGCATGACGCACCCCGAAACCTCACGTAGCATCGCCATTCCAAGCCGGGGATGCCGATGATCCGTACCGCGTTCGCTGCCGTATTACTCGCCACATCACTGGGCTGCGCCGCAACGCCGGCTGCCAGCAAACACGCGCCCATCCATCCCTTGCGCGAGGGCTCGCCGATGCAGGATGACTTCGCCGATCTGGCGCCCCTTGGCGAGGCCATTGGCGACAAGCGCATCGTCATGCTCGATGAGCTCACCCATGGCGAAGGCAATATCTACGAAAGCAAGGTGCGCACCGTGCGCTACCTGCATGAGCGCAAGGGCTTTGACCTGCTGGTGCTGGAAAGCGGCTTGTTCGACGTCGCCCGCCTATGGCAATCGCGGCTGCCACTGCGTGCCAACGCGCCCGGCAACATCTTCTACATGTACGCCAACAGCGCCGAGGTGTGGCCGCTGTATGACTATCTGGACGCACAACGTGATACGCCGGATGCGATGCAGCTGGCAGGCTTCGATGGTCGCTTGAGTGGCGGACTCTCACGCCGCCAGCTGGTGCCGCAGCTGCGCGAGAGATTGCTACGGCAGCGACTGGATGAAATGGCACGGCAACGCCTGCAGCTGCATCTGCAGCAGGTCCAGCAATTGCTCGATGGCAAGCTGGCAATGGCCGACGCCCGCGTACGCCAGCGCTTCCTCGATGATTCGCAATGGTTGCTGCAACTGTTGCCAGCGCCGGACGCCGAGCACGGCGACGATGTGTTTGACAGCGATGGTTTCTGGCGGCGCATCAACGCCAGCCTGCAACGCATGGCCGAGGTTAGCTGGCAACTGCGGCCTTTCGATGAGCACGATCCGGTCATGGCCGGCAACCTGCAGTGGCTGCTGGAACAAGCCTACCCGGGGCGCAAGGCGATCATCTGGGGGCATTACGCGCATCTGAACAGACTCGGTGGCTACCGCGACGGTCATCCACGTGGCTTCCCGCCGGTGGACAACGTGACCAGCGCCTTGCCGAAGAGGCTGCAGGCGCAGGCCTATGTGCTGCATTACGCCGGCGCGCAGGGCAGCTACCGCGATTACATCGATCAGCAACTGCGTGAGGTGGGGGCGCGGCCGGCACAGCTGGAGTCGCGCCTGACCGCCAATGCCGCAGCGGTGTTTGTGGACCTGCATGCAGGCAGCTTGCCTGGCGAGGACGATGCGGCCAGCCGACTATGGAGCATGGACTATGCCGACGGCTTGCCCTTGGCCGAAGCCCGCCAGCGCTTCGATGGCCTGTGGCTGCTGGACCGCATCACCCCGGCGAGCAATGCAACGCCTTGATGGGACGCTGCAACGCAGACAAGACCGCAACATCGCTGCGTTAGACTAGCCGGCCTGTTCCCAGCGAGGCTGCCATGCGCACGCTCTACCCCGCCATCGAGCCCTACGACACCGGCACGCTCAAGGTCGACGACCGCCATACGCTGTATTTCGAACAATGCGGCAATCCCAACGGCAAGCCGGTGGTGATGCTGCACGGCGGCCCGGGTGGCGGCTGCAGCGACAAGATGCGCCAGTTCCACGACCCGTCCAAGTACCGCATCATCCTGTTCGATCAGCGTGGTTCTGGCCGTTCCACCCCGCATGCCGATCTGGTCGACAACACCACCTGGGATCTGGTCGCCGACATCGAGAAGCTGCGCGAGAAGCTCGGCGTCGACAGTTGGCAGGTATTCGGTGGCAGTTGGGGTTCGACGCTGGCGTTGGCCTATGCGGAAACCCATCCGCAGCGGGTGACCGAGCTGGTGCTGCGCGGCATCTTCATGCTGCGTCGCTGGGAGCTGGAATGGTTCTACCAGGAAGGCGCCAATCGTTTGTTCCCGGACGCCTGGGAGCATTACCTCAAGCCGATCCCTCTCGTTGAGCGCCATGACCTGATCTCGGCCTTCCACCGCCGCCTGACCAGTGACGACGAGGCCACGCGCCTGGCTGCCGCCAAGGCATGGAGCGTGTGGGAAGGTGCCACCAGCTTCCTGCATGTGGACGACGACTTCGTCAACAGCCACGAAGACCCGCAGTTCGCACTGGCCTTCGCTCGCATCGAGAACCACTACTTCGTCAACGGTGGCTTCTTCGAGGTGGAAGACCAGCTGCTGCGCGACGCGCACAAGATCGCCCACATCCCGGGTGTGATCGTGCACGGCCGTTACGACGTGGTCTGCCCGCTGGCCAATGCCTGGGAACTGCACAAGGTCTGGCCGAAGGCGACGCTGCAGATCAGCCCGGCGTCCGGCCACTCGGCATTTGAAGCCGAGAACGTCGACGCACTGGTACGCGCCACCGACAGCTTCGCTGGCTGATAAGCCAACCCCTGTAGTGCCGAGCCATGCTCGGCATGGGCTTTACCGATAAACCCATTTGTAGGAGCGGCGTCAGCCGTGAAGCTCGTAGATGTCCAGATGGCAGAAATGCCCAACGGGTCATTGCCGCGAGCTTCGCGGCTGACGCCGTTCCCACATCTGATGGATTGCTGGGAAAGCCCCTGCCGAGCATGGCTCGGCACTACCGCCGTTGCTCCCTCCCTTTCGCGCAGCGAAGGGGAGGGTTTGGGAGGGGTGCTTTGGCTTGCCCTGCCGAGGCGTCGCGGCTGACGCCGCTCCAGCAGTTCTGGATTGCTGGCAAGGCCCCTGCCGAGCATGGCTCGGAGTTACATGTGAGGTCTGGCCAAAAATTCACCAGTGCTTGCGAGGGCTTGGTACACAAGGGCTGCGGGTTCTTATCCACAGCTTGTGTATATGCCGGGACACAGCCTGTGTGGACAACGCGAGCTGGAACCGACGCTGTTGGGCTTCACCAATCGCCGGCCAGCAAGGCTTCTGCCAGAACCTTCAGCTTGGGCGATACCTGCCGCGAAGGTGGATAGACCAGCGACAGGGCGCGGGTTCGGCCTTCGTTGGCCTGCAACACGCGCTGCAAACGCCCATCGGCCAGCGCGTCGGCGACGGCGAAGTCCATCACCTGGACGATGCCAATACCGGCCAGGGCGGCTTCCACCAGCGGGTCACCGCTGTCGAACACCATCCGCGTCGGCGGGGTGAAGTCGTGCATCTGCCCATCCAGCGCCCGGAACTGCCAATCCACCAGGCGGCCACTGCGCAGATTGCGTACCGCCAGGCAGGTGTGTTCCTGCAGCGCTTCCACGGTTGCGGGCTGGCCGTGGCGGGCGAGGTAGTCCGGTGCGGCAACCGTCACCCAGCGCAGCGGCCGCAAGGGCCTGGCCACCATCCGTACATCGCTGATCGGGCCGGTGCGCAGGGCGGCGTCAAAACCCTCTTCGGCCAGGTCGACCAGGCGGTCATTGAGCACCAGCTCGAACTGCAGCTGTGGATGCGCGGCGATCAGTTTTCCGGCCAAGGGCACCAGCACCTTGCGACCAAACATCGAGGGCGCGGTCAGCTTCAACACGCCTGAGGGAATACACGGGCGATCGCCCAGTTGGCGCTGGGCGTCTTCCAGGCCACTGAGCAGCGGTTGGCAGTGCTCGACGAACAGGCGCCCGTCCGGGGTCAGGCTGACGTTGCGGGTATTGCGGTGGAGCAGGCGTACCCCCAACGACTGCTCCAGCCGGCTGATCGCCCGCGACAGGCCGGATTGGCTGAGCCCAAGCTGCCCCGCGGCTACGGTGAAGCTGCGCGCGTCGGCGACCTGCACCAGCATGCGTACCGCGTTGAGGTCCATGGTATCCATTGATGCAAATCCGCATTACAAATATGCATGTATCCTGATTTATCTGCGCCGCGTCATCAATAAGACTGTGCGCCCCCGTGTTTCTGGATTCAGGCAATGCAGGTTTCGTCGTCTCCACTCTCTGCCACACCGCGGCTGGCGCTTGCGCTGTTGGCCACGGCACAGCTGATCATCGCCCTGGACGCCACCATCATCTTCGTCGCCCTGCATGACATGGGGCGCGCGCTGCAGATCAATGCGCAGCAGCTGCAATGGGTGGTCAGCGCCTACACCGTGGCCTTTGGTGGTTGCCTGTTGCTGGGTGGCCGCGCGGCCGACCTGCTCGGCAAGCGGCGCTTCTATCGGCTGGGCATGGCCTTGTTCGCATTGGCTTCGCTGGTTGGTGGCTTCAGCAGCAGCGCGTGGCTGCTGGTGGCGGCGCGCGCGGTGCAGGGCATTGGTGCGGCCTTGCTGTTCCCGGCCACCCTGGCCCTGATCAATACGCTGTATGCCGAAGGCGCGCCGCGCAATCGGGCACTGGCGATCTGGAGCATGGCCAGTGCCGGTGGCCTTGCGCTGGGAACCCTGCTCGGTGGCGTGCTGACCCAGCAGTTCGGCTGGGCATCGGTGCTGCTGGTGATCGTGCCGATTGCCGGGGCCTGTGCAGTGCTGGGTGGCGTCTGGTTGCCGTCGGACGGCCCACGTGCACGTGGTCGAACCTTCGATCTCGCCGGCTGCTTCAGCGTGACCGTCGGCGGCAGCCTGCTGGTCACCACCCTGGTACAGGGGCCGGAATGGGGCTGGGCTGCGCCGATAACACTGGCCTGCCTGCTGTTGTCGTTGCTGTTGCTGGCAGCCTTCGTGCTGATCGAGAAACGCAGTGCCGATCCGCTGATGCACTTCGCCTTGCTGCGGGTGCCCGGGCTGCGTACCGCGATGTGGCTGACCATGTTGTTCATGAGCAGCTTCGGCGTGCAGTACTACTTCCTGGCCCTGTACTACCAGGACGGCTATGGCTGGAGCCCGTTGCAGGCGGGTATGGCGTTCCTGCCGCCGACGCTGGTGTGCACCGTCGGCATCCGCATCGCCGAGCGCATGTTGGCGGTACGTTCGCCACGGCAGGTGCTGGCGTGGGGCTTGGCGGCGGGGGCATTGGGAATTGCTGGCGTTGCCTTTGCATTGCCGCACGGTGCTGGTTACTGGCCGCTGCTGCCGGGCATCGTGCTGCTCAGCCTGGGTCAGGGCATGACCTGGACGGCGATGTGGATCGTGGCCGGGCAGGGCGTTCCTGCCGCGCAGCAAGGCGTGGCTTCCGGCATGGCGGCCACTGCACAGCAGATCGGCGGTGCCCTGGGCCTGGCTGTGCTGGTGATGCTGGCCAATGCGGCACGTGCAACCGCACCGGCTGACAGCGCGCAGGCGCTGCAGGGATTGGTCCATGCGCAATATGGTGCTGCGCTGTTCGCTGCACTCGGCGTGGTGGTTGCATTGCGCCTGCGGCCGGCGCCGCTAGACTGCAGCTCCGCCGATTGTTTGCCCAGCGACGCATGATTGAACTGTTGGATCTCCGCCAGACCCTGGACAGCTTTGCCAGCTGCAACGACGACGATGAGGTGTGGGCGCGCTACGGCTGGGTCCACGCCAGCGAAGGCGGCGCCTTGAATGCTTCGTTCTGGCTGCCGGCCAGCGAGGCCGAAGCCTTCGATGATGATGAGTTGCCGACGGCGGCGCGTGCCTTGGGTCTTTCGAGCTTCCTGGAACCGGCGACCTTTGCCGATGTGCTTGATGTGCAGAAGCGCCAGCGTCCGCTATCGACGCTGGAGGACTACGCAGCGGCACTGGATTACTACGCCGAGTACGATGCGTTCCTGCAGGTGCCGGGTATCGATGAGGCCTTGGGCGAGGCCGCGGAGGCCGAGCAGGAAGCCGCACGGGCGTTGGATGTCGGGCCCGGCATCTACGCCAGCTTCGATGTGGTGCTGGCGCAATGTCCCGCGCAGCATGTGAAGGATGCAGCGCGTCAGGTGGCGGCGTTGTTGGCTGTATCGATTGGCGAGGCTTTGGCTGCCTGCCGCGATCTGCCGGTGTGTCTCGGCGAACAGCTGGACCGGAAGCGCTGCGCCGGAATTGTCGCGGCCTTCGATGCCTTGGGCGTGCCGTTGCAGGTGCGAGGCTACAAACCCTTCCCGTGGTCAGCAGTGCCGACGCCGACGGTTGTTGTAGGAGCGGTGTAAGCCGCGAAGCTGGCAATGCATGCTGCGAGGCATTGCGGTTGCCGGAAGCAGCACCAGCTTCGCCGCGTTACCCCCGCCCCAACAAGCGGAAGGGACAGATAGTGAGCGCCCACAACGGGCACGGGGAGGAAAAAAAGAACAAAA
>NZ_JBRREC010000119.1:0-12140 GCF_056760015.1 Stenotrophomonas sp. STEN029
CCCCCCCCCCCCCCCCCCGCGCCCCCCCCCGCCCGGCCCCCCCCCCCCCCCCCCCCCCCCCCCCCCCCCCCCCCCCCCCACTACAGGTGCAGCCTTACAGCTCCACCGTATCGAATACCTGCCCATGCTGCGGGTGCTGCTGCCACATCTGCTGCAGGCTCAGCCCACGGACTGGGTCGATGAAATCCGGGGCGATGTCGGCCAGCGGCTTGAGCACGAAGGCATGCTTCAACTCCGGACGCGGGATGCGCAGATGCCCTGGGCCTTCCACCACCAGGTCGCCGTAATAGACCACGTCGATATCCAGGGTACGGTCGCTGAAACGCGGGCCGGAGCGGTCACGCCCGTGCGCGTCTTCCACCGCATGCAGCCAATCGTCCAGCTCGCCCAGCGGCAGCTCGGTGTCCAGCATCACCGCGTTGTTGAGGAAGTCCGGTCCGTCGAAACCCACGGCCGGGGTGCGGTAGGCCGGGGAGACGCGGATCGCGCCAAAACGTTCGCGCAATACGGCAACGGCCGCCTGCAGGTAATGCTGCGGTTGCAGGTTGCTGCCCAGGCTGAGGAGCACGGTGGTCATGAGTTGGTTTGCCTGCGGGCCCGCCCGCGCCACGATGGACGAGCTTGAGCACCGCATCGTAGGAGGGGGCGCACATGATAGGCCAGCCGTCGCCAACCCGCACATGCCAGCAGCGCTGTATCAGCCCACACCGAGCGCGTCGGCTACCGCACGGAATACCCGCTGCATCTCCAGCGGTTTGGGCAGCACGTGTACGCTGATCCCCGACGGCGCCTCGCCATCGGCGAAGGCCGGCGCATTGGCATCCTCCAGCACGATTGCCGGGCCGCGATAGCCCATCGCCTGCATCTCCGCCAACAGCTGTCCCGCCGACAAAAGGGGAATGCCGCTGTCGACCAGCACCACATCCGGCAGCCCGGCCTCCTGCAGATGACGCATTGCCACCGCGCCATCGCTGGCCAGGCGCATGCGATAGCCCTGGCTGGACAGCGCATTGCCCAGCAGCGACAAGCGTGTCGCCTCGTCATCGACAACCAGCAGGCGCTCACCATGACCGACCCGGGTTCTTTCCAGCGGCTCGGCATCCTCGCTGCCGGCACTTTCGCACATCGGCAACAGCAGTTCGAAGGTGGTGCCCTCGCCCAGCGCGCTCTGCACCTGGATCTTCCCGCCGATGCTCTCGACGATGCGATGGCAGGACACCAGGCCCAGTCCGGTGCCTTCCGTCTTGGTGGTGAAGAACGGAGTGAACAAGCGCTGCACGGTGGCCGCATCCATGCCGATGCCATCATCGCTGACGCGGATGCGCACCATGCCCTCCTCGCCGGCGACACGCTCGGCAACCAGGCTCAAGCTGCCGCCGTCGGGCATCGCCTGGATGGCATTGAGCGCAAGATTGAGCAATACCTGCTGCAGCTCGGTGTAATTGGCCTCGATCGCGATGCGATCGTCGGAGACTTCCAGATGCAGCTCGGCATTGCGCGGCAGGCTGCTCTTGAGCAGCATGCCCACCGCCTGGAACAGGCGCTGCAGCACGATCCGTTCGCTGGGTTGGCGTGAGCCGCGCACGAAGGACAGCATCGACTCGACCATCTCATGGCCACGGCGTCCGCACTCGGCGATGACATCGGCCAACCGGACGATCTTGGGATCATCGCTGCGGTCACGGATCAGGTCGGGAATGATCAGCAATGGCTGCAGGATATTGCGCAGGTCATGGCTGAGCCCGGCCGCTAGCAGGGCCAGGCTCTCCAGCCGCTGCGCACGCATCAACTCATCTTCAACCCGCAGGCGTTCCAGCTCGCTGCGGGTCTCGCGTACCAGTCGTGCCACCGCCGACGGTAGCCGGGCTGGCTGGTGCTTGATGATGTAATCATTGGCGCCTTGCTGCAGCGCCTCCACCGCGGTCTCCTCACCCATCGTGCCGGAGACGAAAATGAAGGGAACCCTGGGGTGCAGCTCACGCAGGATCTGCAGCGCCTGGTAGCCGGAGAAGCCCGGCATGCTCAGGTCCGACAGCACCACGTCCGGCACATTTTCGGCCAGGGCATCGCGCATCGCCGGCTCGTTGTCGACGCGCTCGAACTCGATCTGCAGACCGGCCTCGAGCAACTGGTCGACGACCAGCTCGGCATCCACCGGCGAATCCTCCACCAGCAGGATTCGCAACGGCCCCAATGGCGCTCCCTTGTTTGGCATCTGTGTTTACTCGTGCTCCGGTGCCTGGTTGATCAACGCCCAGAAGGTGCCGATCGTCCGCACCGCCTGGAAGAACTGGTCGATGTCCACCGGCTTGACCACATAGGCGTTGACGCCCAGGTCCCAGCTGCGGGCCAGGTCGCTCTCTTCGCGCGACGAAGACAGGATCACCACCGGCAGGCGCTTGAGGTCCTCATCGGCGCGGATCAGCCGCAGTACTTCAAGGCCATCCATGCGTGGCATCTTGATGTCCAGCAGCAGCACGGCCGGCAGGCCTTCCTCGCGCTGGGCGAAGGCGCCGCGCCTGAGCAGGAAGTCCATTGCCTCAACCCCGTCTTCGACGTGCACGATGGGGTTGGCCAGGGAGGCATCACGCAGCGCGTCGATCGCCATTTCGGCATCGGCTTGGCTGTCTTCGGCGAGCAGGATGGTGCGCAGGGGACTCATTCCACGGTGTCCTTGTTGGATGCTTCGGTTGCCTGGGGAAGAACGAAACTGAAAGTGGCGCCTTGATCCACCTGTGCATCGGCCCAGATGCGGCCGCCGTGCCGGGTCAGCACACGGCGTACGCTGGCCAAGCCAATGCCGGTGCCCGGATATTCCGAGGCCTTGTGCAGGCGCTGGAACACACCGAACAACTTGCTGGCGTATTGCATGTCGAAACCAGCGCCATTGTCGCTGACGCTGAACTGATGGCTACCGTCGGGCAGCTGTTTGGCGTTGACCTCGATGACCGCCTTGTCGCGCGCCGCGGTGTACTTGACCGCGTTGCCGAGCAGATTCAGCCAGACCTGGCGCAACATGTTTTCATCGCCGATCAGCACCGGCAGCCTGCCGATCTTCCACTCCACCTCACGCGGCTTGCCATCCTCGCCGGCTTCGTTCTTCAGGTTGGAATCGAGCAGGGCACGGGTATCGGCCACCAGTGACTGCATGTCCACCCGCTGCAGGCGCATCGCACCGCGTCCCAGCCGCGAGTAGACCAGCAGATCATCGATCAGCGCCGCCATCAGCTGCGCCGAGTTGCTGATCACCTCCAGGTAGTGCTGGGTCTTGCTGTCGCCCCCCTCGCCGAGGTGTCGCCGCAACTTGTCGGAGAAGCCAGCCACATGCCGCAGTGGCGCCCGCAGATCGTGCGAGACCGAGTAACTGAAGGCCTCCAGCTCGCGGTTGACGTCAGCCATCTGCTCGACCTTGCCTTCAAGCTGGTGATTGAGATCCTCCACGTGCTGCTGCACGGCGCGCTGTACGGTGATGTCGCTGATCGTCATCAACACCACGTCATCCTCGGCGTCGGGCAAGGCCATGCGCCGGGCATTGATCAGCATGGTGCGATGCATGCCATCCACGCTGCGTTGCTGGTGCTCGAAATCCCACAGCTCGCGCCCACGCAGCAGTACATCGGCCAGGCGCTGGCGCACCAACGGGTCCTCCCACGCACCGTCACCGATGTCCTGCAACTGCTGCAGGCTGATATCGGCATCGTCAACGCCATACAACTCGGTGAATGCGGTGTTGTGCAGCACCACCCGCAGTTTACTGTCGAGCAGGACGATGGGCTCACGCACGGTCTGCAGCACCGCACTGGCGCGGGCGCTGGCCTTGCTCAAGCGCAGCTCGACATCGGCACGACCACCGATCTGCCGCTGCAACAGCCACAGCACCAGACCCAGCAGCAGCAATTGCACCGCCAGCGCGGTCCAGGTCACCATCGACGCCAGCTGTTGCTGCTCCCTCGCCTTGGCTGCGCGCTTCACCAGCAGCGCATCCTCGTGATCCTGCAGCTCCTGCACCAGTTGCCGGATCGGGTATTGGAAGGTCATTTCCTCGATCAGCTCGCGCTGTCGGGGTGAGTCGGTGCTGGCGGCGATTTCCCTGGCCAGCGCCATGCGCCGCTCCAGCATCGAGTCCATCTTGCCGATGCGCACCAGCTGCTCCGGGCTGTCACTGACCAGCTGCGCCAGCTCGGTCAGGTTGACCCCGATACGATCGGCTGTCTGCAGGCGCTCCTGCAGTGCCGGTGAATCGATGCCCTTGGACAAGGTCAGCGCCGCCGACTCGACATCGCGGATATCCGCCTGCAGGTTGTACAGGCGCGCGCCCACCGCCTGGGTATGCACGACCCAGTTGGACGCATTCACGCTATCGGCCGCCAACCGCTGCAGGGTCAAGGCCGGCACCACGATGATCAACAACGCGGCCAGACCCAGCCCATACAGGCGCCAGCGGCTCCAGCCATCGTCGGTCAATCGCGTCACCATCCCTTCCCCTGCGTGCTGACGGACCGGCGCGGGTCGCGGCGGCCCGGAGTTCATCGACGGTGTCGATCCGGAGTCAATCGATGGTGGCGTGACCAGCACGACAGCATCGCTGACTGTCGGCCAAGGATTGCACGAATAGGTGTACCCGTGCACCCCCAGTCAGCAGGACCTGTGTCGATGCCTGCCTTGTCTACCAACAAACCTCAGTCCGCCTCGCCAGCAGGCTTGATCGCATGCCCACCAAACTCATTGCGCATTGCCGCCAGCATGCGGTCGCTGAACGAATTCGCCTGCCGCGAGCGCAGCCGCTCCAGCAGTGACAAGGTGATCACCGGCGCCGGCACATCCAGTTCGATGGCCTCGGCCACGGTCCAGCGGCCCTCGCCAGAGTCCTCGACGTAGGGAGCGATGCCATCCAGCGCGGGGTTCTTCTGCAGCGCGTCGGCGCTGAGGTCCAGCAACCATGAACGCACCACGCTGCCATGCCGCCAGACCTCGGCCACCTTGCCCACGTCCAGCGCGAACTCGGCCTTCTTCTCCATCAGCGCGAAACCTTCGGCATAGGCCTGCATCATTCCGTACTCGATGCCGTTGTGGACCATCTTGCTGAAGTGTCCGGCACCAACCGGGCCAACATGCGCCCAACCGCGATCAGCTGCCGGTGCCAGCGCCTTGAACAGTGGCGACAGACGCGCCACCACCTCGGTTTCGCCGCCGATCATCAGGCAATAGCCTTCCTGCAATCCCCACACGCCACCGCTGGTGCCGCAGTCCACGAACGCCACCCCGGCTTCCATGCAGCGCGCAGCGCGTTGCTGCGACTGCTTGTACCAGGAGTTGCCACCATCGATCACCACATCACCAGCGGACAGCAGCGGCAGCAGGCTGTCGAGGGTGGCATCGACCACCTTGGACGGCACCATCAGCCACAGCGCACGCGGTGCCGGCAGCGCCTGCACCAACGCCGACAATGCATCCACAGTGGCAATACCGTGCCCGGCCACCTGCGCCCGCGCCTGCTCACCCGGATCAAATCCGGTGACGGCAATCCCCGCACGCTGCAGACGCTGTGCCATGTTGGCGCCCATGCGGCCCAGGCCGATCATTCCCAATTCCATGTTGAAGCTCCTCCGACGGTAGTGACTATCCTGCTGCGCAAGCCTCCAGGCGGGCCTGCAACCAGCGCTGGTAAATGGTGGTGTGCAGGTTGTGCAGCACCAGTTCAATGACAAAAGGGGTACGCGGGTTGCGGTCCAGCAGACGCGCGATGTGGTAACCCAACGGACGCACGCCCTGCCTGTGCACGTACAACATCAACTCGCGGTATACCGGATCGGCCAGCACCGCATCCATCTGCGCCAGCACTGCCTGCTGCGACGCCGGCAACGCCGCACGCAAGGCCGCGTCACGCTCGTACAGCAACCGTTCGAAACGCCGCCAACCGCTGCCTGGCAACTGCTGGGCCAGCTCCCACACCTGTTTGTTGAGTGCATCGTAATGGACGAAGCCGCCATGCCGGGCCAAGGCATCGGCTGCCGCCGCACTGACATCGGTGATGACGAAATTCTCGGCCTGATTGTGGATGTCATCCAGGTATGCAGCATCGAAAACATGCACGATATAGCCCGGCGCGCCCATGAATGCCTGTCTACCCAACGCGGAGGTCCGCACCGCCTTGCCGTCGCCGAACAATTCGCCTGCACTGCTGCCCAGCAGGATGCTCTGGGTGTCGTGCAGGCTCAGGAAGGTGCCGATCGACAGTTCGCCGGCGCTGAACGCGGTATCGAAGGCGGCATCACCAAACAGCTCGCGAAACGTCGCCAGCTGCGCCACCTGCCGCCCCACCCCGCATTCGGAGCGGACACGGCCGGAATAGAACGCCTCCATCGCCACCGAATTGCGCGCCTGCGGCGCATAGCCGCGACCAAAGCTGCGGAAGCGCTGCCAGCCCTGCGCACGAGCACCATGGGCGCCAAACCCGATCCAGCCCAGCTGCAACGCCGAGAAGCGATAGCCGGGGTTGTCCTGCAGGCGCGAACTTGCCGTGCGCGCCGCATCACCAAGTTTGAAAGCGTAGGCGCAGATGCTCGACTGCTGCTGCAATACCTGGTCGGCCAACTGCTCGCGTTGTACGGCGCTGTAGACGCGTGGCACCTGCAGGCGCAGGTCACCCTGCGCCTGTGCTTCGGCCAGCGAAGCGCGTCGGCAGGGATCACCGCCGGTTATCTGCGGCGCGGGCGCCTCACTTGGCTCCAGTTGCCAACCCAGCTCCTGCAGAACAGCCATTTTGCAGCCGGCTTCAGCCAGCAACGGCATCGCCAACGCAGACAACACCAGGATCCATCGGCCAGCCCGCTGCCTCGCGTGCCAGCCATGCTTCATCGAGCCGGTTCCAGCGGGACAACGGCTGCCGCCTGGTCCACGTAGTACTGCAAGCGCCCAAAGAAATTGCGGTAGAACTGCGCGTCCTGGACGGTGCTGCTGGCAACCCGCACCAGCGAGTCGTCATTGCTGCCGAACGGCAGCGACACCGAACCCAACGCGCCGACGCCAACGCTGGCCGAGGTCGGCGACTTCTTCAAGGCATAGCGGTCCTGCACCGCACTGACGAACACCTGTGCCTTGCCGGCTCCCTGCGCGGCGCAGGACACCCGCAACACCAGTTGCTCATGCACCTCGTCCTTGGGCTGGAAGTTCTTGTTGCCCTCCACGTTGCTGGCATCGGCACGGGTGATCGCATAGCCCTGGCCAAGCAGCGCGCGTCGCGCGGCCTCGCAGGCCTGCGCTGGTTCAGCATCGATGCTGCGCGTATAGGTATCGCCTGAATCGAAGGATTCGCGCAGCAAGGTGCTGTTGACGGCCTTGCCGCCGCACGCGGTGGGCAGCAGGCTCACAACGGCCAGCGCGGGCAGCAGATGTCGGCGCATGGGCAACTCCACAGTCAGCGAAGACCCACAGCATAACGCCGCCAACGTAGGGCTACGTTGACGGCGTTTAAAGCTTGCAGATCCCGTTGTCGCTGCGCTCAGCTCGGCTGTGCGCAGCGCGGTGTCAGTCGGCCCAGCGGCCCGGGCCGGTGGACTGTGGCAGCACCTGCGCCGACAGCGGGCGGTCCTTTTCCAGCACGTTCAAGGCATCGGCGAGGATCGAGGCCGATTCCCTCAACAGCGGGTCCGGACGCTTCTCGGCCGCCTTCTCACGGGCGGCATCCTTGACGATGTCACGCTCGTTGCCGGTCAGGCCATCGTCGTTGCTGTCCTCGGCGAGCGGATCCAGCGGCAGGCCCAGTTCCTTGCGGATCTGCTGGCGCTGCTTGCGCTGTGCTTCCTGCTTGTCACGCTCGGCACGGCGCTCGGCTTCGTTGAGCGATACGTACTTCTTGGCGGCCTCGGTGCGGAACTGCTGCACGTCTTCTTCCCACCACTGGAACTCACGGTCGGCGCGGATACGCGTTGCATGCAGGGTTTCCAGGCGCGGCACGATCGGTGCGAAGTTGCCGTACTGGGTATGCGGCACGGCGGCGATGCGGGTCCACGGCAAGGCATTGTCGTAGGTGCTTTCACCAAACTCGCTGGCATCGACGCTGGCCGGGAAGGCCAGGTCCGGCACCACGCCCTTGTGCTGGGTGCTGGAGCCGCTGACACGGAAGAACTGGGCGATGGTCAGCTTGACCTGGCCAAAGCGTTCCTTCTCGCTGGCCGGCCAACGGTCCAGCGGCACCACGTTCTGCACGGTGCCCTTGCCGAAGGTGGTTTCACCGATCACCAGGCCACGACCGTAGTCCTGGATGGCACCAGCGAAAATCTCCGAGGCCGAGGCCGAGCCACGGTTGATCAGCACCGCCAGCGGGCCGTCCCAGGCCACGGCCGGGTTGCGGTCGCTGTTGACGGTGACGCGGCCGCCGGATTCACGCACCTGCACCACCGGGCCCTGCTCGATGAACAGACCGGTCAACTCGATGGCTTCGTCCAGCGAACCACCGCCGTTGTTGCGCAGGTCCAGCACCACGCCATCGAGCTTGTCGGCCTTGAAGCCAGCGAGCAGCTTGGCCACGTCGCGGGTAGCAGAGGCATAGTCGGCGGCATTGCGGCGGCGGCCTTCGAAGTCCTGGTAGAAGGTCGGCAGCTTGACCACGCCGATGCGGCGTTCCTGCTCGCCACCGACACCCGGGATGGTCATGGTCTCGCCCTTGGCGGCCTGCTCGGACAGGCGGATCTTCTGCCGGGTCAGGGTCAGCATGCGGTGCTTGCCATCCACGCCTTCGGCGGCCGGGATGTATTCCAGACGTACCTGGGTGTCCTTGGCGCCACGGATCTTGCCGACCACATCGTCGATGCGCCAGCCGATCACGTCCTCGACCGGGCCGGAACGACCCTGGCCAACGCCGACGATGCGGTCACCGGCCTTGAGCGTGCCGTCCATCGCCACCGGACCACCCGGCACCACTTCGCGGATCACCACCATGTCGTCCTGGCGCTGCAGCTGGGCACCAATGCCCTCCAGCGACAGCGACATGGCCTGGTTGAAGTTCTCGGCCGTACGCGGGGTGAAGTAATCGGTATGCGGGTCGACGGCGCTGGTGTAGGCGTTCATGTAGAACGAGAACACGTCGTCACCCTTGAGCTCGTTGATGGTCTTGAGCAGGGTGTCGTAACGCTTGTCCAGGGTCTTGCGGATGTCAGCGGCCGGCTTGCCGGCCAGCTTCAGCCGCAGCCAGTCGTTCTTGACCGACTTGCGCCACAGCTCGTCCAACTCGGCGTTGGTTGCCCACGGCACGTCCTTGCGGTCGTAGTTGAAGCGCTCTTCAACAGTGAAATCAGGCTCCTGGCGCAGCAGGCGACGGGCATAGGCCACGCGCTCGCCCACCCGCTGGCGGTACACCGCGAACACCTGGTAGGCCGGATCCAGCTCGCCGGAACGGATGGCGTCACCGGTCCGAGCCGCCAGCGGCGCGAAGCGATCCACGTCCTCCTTGGTGAAGAACTGCTTGCCGCTGTCCAACGACTCCAGGTAGCGCTTGAACACGTCCTGCGAGGTCGCCGCATCCAGCTGACGCGGGCGGTAGGCGTAACGGCTGTCCGACAACAAGCCGTAGACCAGCTTGGAGGTGGTGGCCTGGTCGATGGTCGCTGCCGAGGGCAAGGCCGTATTGGCGCGCGCCAGCAAGGCGGCGGGAGCGGTCAGCGCGAGGGCCAGCAGGAAAACGGGAACTCGGTAGTTCATCAAAATACTCGTGGCACCGAATGTTGTGGGGAGACTGCGGGCAAGTTCGACACGCCGACAGTGCCGAAAGTTTCGGCACTTGTCACCTTGCTTGGCTCCAGAGTAGCTGCCGCCCCGTAGCAGTTTGTGAATCGCTGCCGTGGCACCACTCGAATCGACGCGATCCCGGCTGCGGCAGTGGGCCGCAGCGGGATGCCGGGGTCTGGTTCAGACAGCGACGCCGGCGCCGGCCGCCTGCTGGTCGGCATGGTAGGACGAGCGCACCATCGGGCCGGAGGCAACGTGGGTGAAGCCCAGTTCGTAGCCGTAATCCTCGAACGCCTTGTACTCCTCCGGCGTCCAGTAACGCAGCACAGGGTGGTGGTGGGCGGTCGGCTGCAGGTACTGGCCGATGGTCACCATTTCCACGTCGTGCGCACGCAGGTCACGCAGGGTGGCCTGCACCTGCTCGAAGGTTTCACCCAGGCCGAGCATGATGCCGGACTTGGTCGGCACGTTCGGGTGCTGTGCCTTGAAGTTCTTCAACAGGGTCAGCGACCACTGGTAGTCCGCGCCCGGACGTACGTTGCGGTACAGGTCCGGCACGGTTTCGATGTTGTGGTTGAACACGTCCGGCGGATTCTGCGCAAGAATCTCCAGCGCGCGCTCCATGCGGCCCTTGCCACGAAAGTCAGGGGTCAGCACTTCGATGCGGGTCTTGGGCGACTTTTCGCGGATGGCAGTGATGCAATCGACGAAGTGCTGGGCACCGCCGTCGCGCAGGTCATCGCGGTCAACGCTGGTCACCACCACGTACTTCAGGCCCATGTCGGCCACGGTCTGGCCAAGGCTGGCCGGCTCGTTGGCGTCCGGCGGCTTCGGTCGGCCGTGGGCCACATCGCAGAACGAGCAGCGGCGGGTACAGACTTCGCCCAGGATCATGAAGGTGGCGGTGCCGTGGCCGAAGCATTCGTGGATGTTCGGGCAGCTCGCTTCCTCGCACACCGTCACCAGGCGGTTCTCGCGCAGCTTGGCCTTGAGGTTGGCCACGGCATTGCCCGAAGGAATGCGCACGCGGATCCAGGAAGGCTTGCGCAGCACCGGCGCGTCGGCGAACTGCACCGGCGAGCGGTTGATCTTGTCGCCGCCAAGCTGTTTGACACCGGCCTGCAACGGCGCGGACGGAATGTCGCCCTGCACGACCTGCAGGGGGATGGAGCGCGTGGTGGTTTCAGTCATGGCGTTATCAGCGGTCTCAGAGCCGCGTAGTCAGATCGGGCAGTTCGGGCGTCGGCTGCAAGGCCAGGCCGAACTGCTGGGCCAGATGGGACAGCAGCACCGACTTGACCGCTTCGATGCCCGAAGGACCGCCCAAGTCTAGCACCGAGGTCACCTGCATCCCGGCGTAACCGCAGGGGTTGATGCGGTGGAAGGGTTCCAGGTCCAGCGACACATTGAACGCCAGCCCGTGGAAACTGCAGCCGCGGCGCACGCGGATGCCGAGCGCGGCGATCTTGGCGCCGCCGACGTAGACACCGGGCGCGCCGTCCATGCGTTCGGCACCGATGTTCCATTCATCCAGCGTATCGATGATGGCCTGCTCGATCCGGCACACGTAATCACGCACACCGATGCCGAGCCGGCGCAGGTCCAGCAGCGGATAGACCACGATCTGCCCCGGCCCGTGATAGGTCACCTGGCCGCCACGGTCCACATGCAGCACTGGTATATCACCGGCCGCGAGCACGTGCTCGGGCTTGCCGGCCTGGCCCAGGGTGAACACCGGGTCATGCTCGACCACCCACAGCTCATCGGCGGAGTCGTCGGTACGGGTATCGGTGAACTGCTGCATGGCATGCCAGACGGGCTCATAGCCCTGCCGGCCCAGGTCCCGCAGCAATGCAGGACGCAGCGCCTTGTGCTGCGTTTCTGCCGCACAGGCGGTTACAGCGTCCACTTCACTTCCGGATGCTCACGCATCGCCGTGTGGGCAGCATCGTACTGCTCGCGGCTCTCCGCCTTGAAGGCGATGCGCACCGAGACGTACTTGCCGTTGGAGGACTGTTTCCAGCTGATGCGCTCTTCCAGTACCTCGATACCGGCGCTTTGCAGCAACTTGGGCAGTTCAGCTTCCAGGCCGATATTGGCTGCGCCCATGGCGCTGAGCTCAAAGGTACCGGGGAACTGGAAGCCGTGTTCAGGGTTGTCGGACTTGATTTCCATGCCGCCATTATCGGGGCGAACGCCTACAAACCCAAGGCCACAGCCGATCCACAGCCTTCCATGGACGCCGGGTAGTGCCGAGCCATGCTCGGCAGAGGCCTGACCGGCAACGCTCGCAGAAGGAGCGGCGTCAGCCGCGAAGCTCATGGATGTTCAGGTTGCGGGCATTGCCATTGATGCAGATGGCCAGCTTCGCGGCGGCCGCCGCGCCCCCAATTGCCCCCCGGCCAGCCCCCGGC
>NZ_JBRREC010000120.1:0-11776 GCF_056760015.1 Stenotrophomonas sp. STEN029
CTAATGAAAGCAGCAGCTTGGGCTTCTTTTTCAGCTTGTTGACCCACTGCATCTGGCGGTATCGCGGGCAACCGCCCCCGCCATGTACCTGGGGGGGGGGGGCGCGCCGGGGGGGCCGGCGCGACGAAAGGCGGATTACTTGATGTTTGCCAGCTTCAGGTTGGCCGGCGACGCCACTTCGATTTCGGCGCGCGATGCTTCGCGCTGGATCTTGCCGATCACGCAGACGGTCTTGCCTTCCAGGGTTTCCAGCGGGAAGCCGAACTTGCTGCGGTTGCTGCCAGCGATGCGTGCCGAGAAGGTGTGGCGCGGGAACATGCCGCCCATGTGCAGGAAGGTCGGCTGGCCTTCGGAGCCTTCGGCGTAGCGGGCTTTCTCGACCTTGCCACAGACCATGCCGTCCTTGCCGGCGAAGCGCGCTGCGGTTTCCGGCGGGATCATCTCGGCATCGGCAGCGGCGTCGAACGCGACGGTCGCCAGTACGGTGGCAGCAAACAGCGGAAGTACATGCTTGTACATCGGGAACTCCGGAAAAGGATAGGGGGCCGGTCGGGGAGGACAGGCATGCAATCGCTATCGGCCCATAGTCGTCGGGCTTGAATTGCATGCATGGAACTGTGATCGACTTGGCGAAACCTTCGCTCAGGCCGCTTCTTCGGCAACGCTTGGCTGGCCTAGGTCGGCGGTATCGAGCAGGGTCTCGATATCCAGCAGGATCAGCATGCGGTCGTCCTGGGTGCCGATGCCGGAGATGAAGCGGGTATCGACTGCAGCACCGAATTCCGGGGTCGGGCGGATCTGCTCGGCATTGAGCGGGATCACGTCGGAAACGCTGTCCACGACGATGCCGACAACGCGGTCTTCGACGTTGAGCACGATCATCACGGTGAAGGCGTCATAGCGTGCTTCGTCCAGGCGCAGCTTCAGGCGCAGGTCGATGACAGGCACGATGGTGCCGCGCAGGTTGATGACCCCCTTGATGTAGTCGGGGGCATCGGGGACACGGGTGACGGCGTCATAACCGCGGATTTCCTGCACTTTGAGGATATCCACGCCGTAGTGCTCGTTGCCGAGGGTGAAGCTGAGGTACTCGCCACCGGTGGTATCGGCGGACGTGCTGCGGGAGTCATTCATGGCGGATCCTGGTCCTGGCGGGCTGCCGGTGTGGTGCGGCTGATGCATCGGTATCGGCGCTACCGGGTGGGACTTTAGGCGCCGAGGCAGGAATCGCGGGATGGGGTGCCAGGAGTGTGATTCTGGGCAGGATTGGCTTTGGGCGCGGCTGTGGCTTTTGCTCTCGCTCTATGCCGTCATTCCCGCGTAGGCGGGAATCGCTCTTGCCTCGGCCCTCGGCCTTGGCGGTGGTTACAAGTCTTGCTGCGTAAGAAAGGAGCTGCTGCAGGAGCCAAAAGCCAAAAGCAGGAGCTAGGAGCGATTCCCGCCTTCGCGGGAATGACGGCTTAAAAGCAAAAAAAACAGAGGCAAAAACAGCCCCTACCTGCCGCTACTAGCGCGCTTGCCTCACTCCCCGTTGCTGCGTGCCTTGCGCAGGCGGTCGATTCTGAAGATGTAGCGCTGGATGATGTTGTCGGCGCCGCGCGGCAGGTCGTCGAAGCGAAGGCCGATGCGGGTCATCTCCAAACCGTTGGGCTGCTTCTGCTGGCGCAGGTTGCAGACCACAAACGAGCACTTGATCGGTGCTCCTTCGGGAACCTCCAGCAAGCAGCTGTAGCGGCTCTGGAGTTTGAGCAGGTTCTGGTCGGGCGGTAGCAGCAGGGCCATGCCGCCTGCGCTGATGTCGAGGACGCGCCAACGGGTGGCTTCGCCGCCGTCCGGGTCTGGGAGAACGCAATACGGCGAATCGCCAACCGGCGTTTCCAGGCGATAGAACTCGCGCCGCTGCAGGTGGTAAACCTCTTCCGGCAACGGCATCTCAAAGGCCGTGTGTTCACCGCGCTCAACGCGGTGATGGCCCTGCAACTGGAAGCGCACCATGACCTTGTCGACCTGGCCGAAGCAGAGCAGAGTGCTTGCGGTTTCCACGGAGCGGTTGATCGATGGGACCGGGCTGGCATCCAGCATCAGGCCCTGCATGTCCACTTCGAGCACCGCCGAAGGAAAGGACTGGTCGCGCCCATCCGGGTGCACATTGATCATCGAACGCTGATCGATCATGGCCTGCAGCAGATGCCTCACCTGATGCGGGTTACGCACCATGTAGCGGTCATCGGCATACAGGTTGCCGGCGTGTGGCGAGGGCGTCGGTGCAGTCGATTCGTGGTCGGGCATGGACACTTTACGGTTGGGCGGTGATCAGCGTGGCCGCCTTGGAGGCGGTACAAACTGTGATAACGGCCGCCTTTTTAACATCTTTAGTCTGTCTGTTACGAGCCCAGTAATCACACCCGGTGATTTACTTACCTGTCTGCGCGGTAGCGGAATTCTGCCGTCGGCCGAATGTCCGGACTGCCGGGCTTTTGACGGTTTCGCAGAGGAACCTGAGCGGCGGCTTAATGTTCGAGATGACAGTGTGAAATAGTCTCAAATAGTGATTTGAATCACGATTTAACATTCAGCGATCCGTGAGCATCTGCAACTTCCGGGCAGTACCCTCAACGCAAGGGAACAGCAGATGAGCAAGGAAGCCGCAGATCAGTTCGATCAGTTGGGTGCGCTCTACGAGGACATGGCAACCTGGCCATTCCGGAAGTACATCGAAACCCCAAGCGTGTTTGCGGCGCTGGGTCCACTCGATGGACTTGATGTCCTGGAGTACGGCTGTGGCAGCGGTTACTACTCGCGTCTGTTGAAACGCGCAGGCGCGCGCAAGGTGGTTGGATATGACCTTGCCGAGGGCATGCTCGAGTACGCCCGCCGCTGCGCGCAGCGTGATGGTCTGGACATCAGCTTCCGCTCAACGTTGGATGAAACCACCAACGGCAATTTCGATCTTGTGCTGGCGGTCTATGTGCTGCCTTATGCCACCACCTTGGCCGAGTTGGATCAGATGGCAGCGGAGATGATGTCGCCGCTGCAACCCGGTGGTCGCTTGGTCGCGCTGCCGATCCATGCACGTTATGCACCAGCGCCGACTTACTACGAGGGCTGCGGCTTCACGCTGACGCCTGATGACGAAGCCAATCCCTGGCAGGAAGGCGGGCGCCTGCGCCTGGATCTGCGCTATCGCGAGTACGAAGCCAGTGTGCACGCCTGGTACTGGTCGCAGCAGGCAATCGAGGCGGCGTTGCTCAGGGCGGGTGCGGAAAATATCAAATGGTCGAATCCACGGCTGATGACGGGTCATGACCTGGGCGAGGTGCCACCGGCACTGCAGGCCTATGTCGATGAGCCGCATGCGGCAATCATCGAGTGCCGCAAGCGCTAGCAGCGCACGCTACCTGCAAGCGGTGCCCGGCAAGACGCACTTGCTGTAGTGAACCATGCCTTCGCTCCTGCCCTCGGTCTGGCCACCGGGGCGGTGAGCGTCCCCGAGGGTAGAGCGATGCCCATTGAAGTGGAAATACTGAATTCCATCGAACTGATGGATGAAGCCGAGTACCGCGTGTTTCACCGCGCCAGTGGCGCCTCGTTCTTCTACGATTGGCGTTTCCTGTGCGCTGCCGAGCGCTCGCCCTTGTTGGCGATCAAGGGCGCGTTCTACCTGCTGGCCCGCGAAGACGGCAGGCTGGTCGGCTTCGTGCCGGCGTACCTGCAGTTGGTGCAGACCGTGGATCCCTTTGGTCTGCTTGCGCGCACTGCGGATATTCAAAGTGATCGTGAGCAATGCGCGCTTTTCAGCCATGCGATGCACTGCTTTGACAGCGGCGTGGTCGTGCTGCTTGGCGCGGCGGCCATGGTGGTGCCCGCATTGCGGACCAGTTGCGAACCTTCGGCGACCTTGTCGACCGAACTGTCGATCAATCCCTTGATCTCCTTGGCCGCTGCCGCCGAGCGCTGCGCCAGCGTACGCACTTCCGATGCCACCACCGCAAAACCGCGGCCCTGATCACCGGCGCGTGCCGCTTCCACCGCAGCGTTGAGCGCCAGGATATTGGTCTGGAAGGCGATGCCATCGATGACGCTGATGATGTCAGCGATCTTCTTCGATGAGGCCTCGATCGCACTCATGGTGGTGACCACTTGCCCGACTACGCTGCCGCCCTGCGCGGCGACTTCGGCGGCACCGCGTGCCAGCTGGTCGGCCTGGCGTGCATGTTCAGCGTTTTGGCGCACGGTGGAGGTCAGTTCCTCCATCGAAGCAGCGGTTTCTTCCAGATTGGCGGCCTGCTGCTCGGTGCGGCGGGACAGGTCGTCATTGCCGGTGGCAATCTCGCTGGCCGACAGGCTGATGCTGCCACTGGCCGCCTGGATGCCCGAGACGATGCTGCCCAGTTGGTCGACCGTGGCATTGCCATCGTCACGCATGCGGGCGAACACGCCGTGGAACTCGCCTTCCATGCGCTGGGTGAGGTCGCCTTGCGCAACCGCCTGCAACAGCTTGGAGAGGTGGCCAAGGTTGACTTCAGTGGTTTCCATCAGCGAGTTGACGCCACCGACCATGTCGCGGAAATCGTGCTCGAACTGATCGGCGTCACCACGCTGGCTGAAGTCGCCAGCCGCCGCGGCATTGGCCAACCGCTTGATCTCGTTGTTGATCGCGGACAGGCTGGCCTTGGTGCTGTCCATCGCCTGGGTGATGACGAATTTCTCGCCGGGCAGGCGGTCCATGTCCACCGAAAGATCGCCGCGTGCGTAGTGGCGCATTACCTCGACAGCGCGCATCTTGACGCCGATGTGCTGGGCAACCAGGGTGTTGACCTCGCGCACCATCCGCCCGTACTCGCCGGGGAAACGGGATTCGTCGATACGGAAGCTGATCGCGCCCTGGTCGTGCTCGCGCACCATCTCGTTCTGCGCGCCGATGACGGCCTTGAGCTGGTTCTGCACGCGTTGCATCGAGCTGAGCAGGGCTCCCAGCTCATCGTCGCGCTGCACGCTGACGGCATTGTCGAGCTTGCCGGCGGCGATGTTGTCAGACAGTTTTACGGCCTCGTTCAGTGGCTTGAAGACGAACTTGCGCAGCAGCAGGAATAGCGCGCCGCACAGCAGCAGGGCGGCAATCACGCCGACCACGACGATGGTCCACAGCAGGGCCTGTGCCTGTTCCATCAACAGGGCGCGCGGCACCACGACGCCGAAGGCGAAGGTCTGCTCGGCGTTGCCGATCTTCAGCGGGACATAGGTTTCCACCACATCTTCGTCGAGGGCCGCATCATGGCGCTGCTCGAAGGTGATCTTGTTGCCGGCGGTGTTGGCCAACATCGCGCGCGTGTCCGCATCATCAGCCTTCGTGCCGACCTTGGCCGGATCACGGTCTGCAATGATGGTGCCCAACGGCGACAGCAGGCGGACGTAGCCTTCCTGCATCGGGCGCATCTTGGACAGGCGATCCTGCAGTGACTGCAGGGCGAAATCCACCGTCACCACGCCGAGGAACTGACCGTCCTGGACGATAGGCGTGGCCAGCGTGGTCATCAGGATCTTCTTGCCGCCGATCTCGTAGACGTACGGTTCCAGCACGGAGGGCTTCTTGGTCGCTGCCGGCTGCAGGTACCAGTCACCGTCGCCGGGCACGTCGTAACCGCGCAGCGGTTCCTGTACCGGTGCGCCGTCCTGCCATGCCCAATAGCTCATGAAGCGGCCGCTGGCGTCATGGCCTTCGGCATCGATATGGTTGGCATCGTCGCCGTCGAAGGCCTGCGGCTCCCACAAGGTGCCGACACCGACCCACTGCGGATTGTTCAATGCTTGCGAGTGCAGCACCTGTGCGGCGCTCAAGCGGCTGAAACCGCCTTGCTGGCGCAATGCAATGAAGCTGCGCGACAAGGTGTCGTTGGCCTCAAAACCGTGGCCAAGCTCGGTGGAGATGCGCTGGGCCTCGAGCTGGGCGATGTTCTCGAGACTGACCCGCGAGGCTGACAGCAGGGCATCGCTGCTGCGCAGGTAGATGAACAACGCGGTGAGGCCGAATGCGAAGGTCGCGACCAATGCCGTTCCCAGCATCAAGCGCATTGCAATACTGCGGGTGAGGAAATTAGTGGGCAAAGACATGGGTTACTGCTGGCCTGATAGGTAGGGGGTTTGTCAGTACATCGGCATCTGCAGGCGGAGCTGGAGCGTTTTCTTGCACTGAAATGACGACGCCCCTATTCAGGGGCGTCGTTCATACATGTGTAGCTGGCGATCAGAATTCCTGCCAGTCGCCGTCGTTGTCGACGCGCACTGCCGCATTGCCACGTTGTGCCGGAGCCACCGCGCGCAGGCGACGTGCCGGTGCCGGGGCAGCGGGAGCAAACGCAGTCTTGGCCTGCTGCGGCTGTGCGACAACTGCCTGCACGGCGTCGGTACGGAACACCGCAACCGCCTCACTCAGGTGGTTGGCCTGGTCTTCCATCGAACGTGCGGCGGCGGTGGCTTCTTCCACCAGCGCGGCATTCTGCTGGGTGGTTTCGTCCATCTGCATGACGGTCTGGTTGACCTGGTCGATGCCGGCGCTCTGCTCCTGCGACGCAGCTGAAATCTCAGCCATGATGTCCGTGACGCGCTGCACCGAGGTGACGATTTCGTCCATCGTGGCACCGGCCTGCTGCACCAGTACCGAGCCTTCGCCGACCTTGCCGACGGAGTCGTCGATCAGGCCCTTGATCTCCTTGGCGGCAGCCGCCGAGCGCTGTGCGAGGGTGCGGACTTCCGAGGCGACCACGGCGAAGCCACGGCCCTGCTCACCGGCACGGGCGGCTTCCACCGCAGCGTTCAGCGCCAGGATATTGGTCTGGAAAGCGATGCCATCGATGACGCTGATGATGTCGGCGATCTTCTTCGACGAGGCTTCAATCGCGCTCATCGTGGTGACGACCTGGCCGACAACGTTGCCGCCCTGGCTGGCGACGCCATGTGCGCCGATGGCGAGCTGGTTGGCCTGGCGGGCATGCTCGGCGTTCTGGCGCACGGTGGAGGTCAGTTCCTCCATCGAGGCGGCGGTTTCTTCCAGGTTGGCAGCCTGCTGCTCGGTACGGCGTGACAGGTCGCTGTTGCCGGTGGCGATTTCGGTGGCAGCCAGGTTGATGCTGGAGGCCGCGTGCTGGATGCGGCCGATGATGTCGGTCAGCTGGCTGACCGTGGCGTTGGCGTCGTCACGCATATTGGCGAACACGCCGTGGAAGTCGCCCTGCATCTTCGCGGTCAGATCGCCACGGGCGATGGCCTGCAGCAGCTGCGAGAGCTCGGACAGGTTGCCGTCGGTGGTTTCCATCAACTGGTTGAGGCTGCTGACCATGTCGCGGAAATCGTGCTGGTAGGCATTTGCATCGCCGCGCACGGAGAAATCACCCTGTGCGGCGGCACCGGCCAGACGCTTGATCTCGCTGTTGATCGCCGACAGGCTGGCCTTGACCGCATCCACGGTCTCGGTGATGACGGCCTTCTCGCCGGGCAGGCGTTCGATGTCGACCGACAGATCGCCGTTGGCATAGCGCTTGATGACTTCCAGTGCCGACAGCAGCATCTGGATGTGTGAAGCGACCAGTGCGTTGCTCTCCTTGACCATCACGCCATAGTCGCCCGGGAATGCAGTCTCATCCATGCGGTAGCTGATCATGCCGGTATCGTGCTGGCGCGCCATCTCACGCTGTGCGCCGATCACCGATTGCAGCTGTGCCTGCATGCGCTGCATGGACTGCAGCAGCATGCCGACTTCGTCGCGGCGCGAGGCATCGATACGACGGTCCAGCTTGCCTGCAGCGACATCGTCGGCTACGCGTACGGCCTCTGCCAGCGGCAGCATGATCGCGCGGATGATCGCCCAGCCCAGTGCGGCGGCCAGCAGCAAGGCCAGACCGAGACCGATCACGATGGCGATCAGCGAGCGCTGATGTGCCTGGCGAGATTCGGCGGTCTGCTTGGTCAGCTGCTCCTGGTTGTACTGCGACATCTGCTTGAGCTGGTCGAACAGGGCGCGGCGCAGCTTGCGAGAATCGCCACTGGAGATGGCGTTGGCGGTGACGAAGTCGTCGGCGGCGATCGCGGCGGCAATACGGTCGTGTGCTTCGAAGTAGCCAGCGCGCTGCTGCTTCATGTTTTCGTACATGGCCAGCTCGCTGGCGCTGTAATCGGCCTCGATGTCGTCGTAGGCTTTCTCGGCAGCTTCAATCAGCTTGCGGCTGTCAGCCATGCGCTTGTCGTAGTCGGCCAGCTGTTCCGGGTTGCCCTGGTAGTTGAGCTGGGCCTGCTCGAAGGTGCGGTACTCACCGAGCTGGGCGCGCATTTCGCCAAGCTGCTGGACGGCCGGCATCCAGTTGTTGTTGACCTGCTGTATCTGGGTGTCGGCCACGTTCATCCGCCACAGCGCGAACAGCGCAAGCAGCAGGGTGAGCAGGCTGGTGCTGCAGAACGCAAGCACCAGCTTTCGCGTGATCGACAGATTCTGGAACCACTTCATTGCAGACATCTCCGTAGGCGGGCATAGGGGGCGATCCACAGGTCCGGCGCTCCTGTGGAATGTCGTGCGTTGTGCAGGCCGCGACGGAGGCCCAGGTTGGTTGACAAACCTGATTGCATTGCGATGCGGTATCGGCAACTTTCGGAGCTTCTTGAAGACACTCCGTGGCTGTGATTCAGCCAGCCAAAAGGCGTGCGCCGCCGTATCCAGGCGCGGCGGACGCACGACACAACGCCGCCCGCCCAGATGTCGGGCGAGCGGCGTCAGTTGCGTGCTACGACGTGATCAGGCGGCTTGCTGGGTACGCAGCGAGCGCACAAGGCCGCCGATATCGACGATCAGCGCAACCCGGCCATCGCCGAGGATGGTGGCGCCGGAGACGCCGCTGATACGCCGGTAATTGTTCTCGATGTTCTTGACGACGACCTGTTGCTGGCCGATCAGCTCATCCACTTCCAGCGCGATCTTCTGGCCGTCACCTTCCACCACGACGACCAGCGGTTCGGCTTGTGGATTGTCGGGATAGCCGTAGTACTGGCCCAGCGACAGGATCGGCAGGTATTCGCCGCGGACGCGCAGAACGCGCCCCTCGCCAGCCATGGTGCGGATATCGTCTGGCTGCGGCTGCAGTGCTTCCAGCACGTAGGCCAGCGGCAGGATCAGGGTTTCGCCGGCAACCGATACGGTCATGCCATCGAGGATGGCCAGCGTCAGCGGCAGCCTGATCAGTACGCGGGTGCCGGCACCGGTGCGGCTTTCCAGCTGTACTTCGCCGCCCAATGCCTGGATGTTGCGGCGGACCACGTCCATGCCAACACCACGACCGGACAGGTCGGTGACCGCATCGGCGGTGGAGAAGCCGGGCTGGAAGATCAGATCCCAGACCTGTGCATCGGTGGGGTTGTCGGGCACGCTCAAGCCGCGTTCCAGCGCCTTGGCGAGGATCTTGTCGCGGTTCAGGCCGCGGCCGTCGTCGCTGACTTCAATGACGATGTGGCCGCCCTGATGCGATGCCGCCAGGGTAATCGTGCCGGTTTCGTCCTTGCCAGACTCCCGGCGCACGTCGGGCATTTCCAGGCCGTGGTCGATGGAGTTGCGGACCAGATGCACCAAGGGATCGGCGATCTTTTCGATCAGGCCCTTGTCCAGCTCGGTGCCTTCACCGATGGTGCGCAGGCGGACCTGCTTGCCGAGGCGGCTGGAGAGGTCGCGGACCAGCCGCGGGAAGCGACGGAATACTGCATCCACTGGCAGCATGCGCACGCCGATGACGGCTTCCTGCAGGTCGCGGGTATTGCGTTCGAGCAGATCCAGGCCAGCCAGCAGCTGCTCGGCGTGGGCCGGGTCCAGTCCGCCGGAAACCTGCTTGAGCATGGCCTGGGTGATGACCAGTTCACCGACCAGGTTGATCAGCGCATCGACCTTGTCGACGCTGACCCGGATCGAGCTTTCGGCTTCGTGCTGCTGGCCGCTGGCAGGTGCCTTGACGGCAGCCTCGGCGATGTTGGCGACCGCAGCGACCGGGGCTTCAACTGCAAGGCTGGGCGGTGCAGCCGGACGGATATCCAGCTCGCAGTCATCGACCACCCAGGCGAAGGTGTCTTCGATGCGGCTGCGCGGCACCTTGCCGACCAGGCCCAGGTCCCAGGCCAGGTAGGCTTCCAGCGGATCGAGCTGATCGAAGCTGGGCAGGCGCGCCATGCGCGGTTCCACGTGCAGGGAACCCAGGGTTTCCAGCTCGCGGATGATGCGCAGCGGATCATTGCCGCTCATGAACAGCGACGGCGCCGGGGCGAAGCCAATCTGCCAGGCGTCCGGGGTTTCTTCCTGTTTCACTGCAGCCACGGCAACCGGTGCCGTGCCGGACAGTACGGCCTGCAGACGATCGGTAACCGCCTTGACGGCGGCGGGATCGGCGGCCTGGCCATGTTCGACTTCGCGCAGCAGGGCGCGCAGCACGTCCACCGAACCCAGCATCGCGTCGACCGCGTTGCCTTCCAGTGCGCGCTTGCCGGAGCGCAGCTCATCGAGCAGCGTTTCCAGCACATGCGTCAATGCGGCGATGGCATCGAAGCCAAAGGTGCCGGCACCGCCCTTGATGGAGTGGGCGGCGCGGAACACGGAGTTGATGACTTCAGGGTCGTGCTGGCCGTCTTCCAGTGCCAGCAGGCCGGCCTCCATTGCATCCAGCCCTTCACGGCTTTCTTCGAAGAAGGTGGCGTGGAAACGTTGCAGGTCCATGCTCATTGGCGCGGTATCCGATCGGTGGGGCAGGTGGGCTGATCAGCCCAGGACTTTCTGTACGGTGGCAATCAGCTGTTCGGGATTGAACGGCTTGACCAGCCAACCGGTGGCGCCGGCGGCCTTGCCTTCGGATTTCTTGTCGGCGGCCGACTCGGTGGTCAGCATCAGCATCGGCGTGAACTTGTAGTCCGGCAGCTGGCGCAGTTCGCGGATCAGCGAGATGCCGTCCATGTTCGGCATATTGACGTCGGTGACCACGGCGTTGAAACGCTGGCCCTTGGCCCGGCCCAGGGCGACCGCGCCGTCTTCGGCTTCTTCTACCGAAAAGCCGGCCGAGGTGAGGGCGAAAGAGACCATCTGGCGCATTGACGCCGAGTCGTCCACCACCAAGATTCGTGCGCTCATGCAGCGTTCTCCACAGATTTCGTTGTGTCAGGGGTTGCTTCCAGACCCAGGGTCCGGAGGACACCGAGCAGGCGCGCGGCATCACGGAAGGTATCGGTAGCGTTGTCGAAGACGGTGCCGTTGCCTGCCTGCTGGCGTGCCAGCACAAAGGCGCACAGCACCTGCATCGCGGCGGTGTGCACACGGCCCACCTGGCTGGCATCCACGCGCAACTCGCCCGCTTGCGGCAGGTGGGTTGCCAGGTGTTGTTTCAACTCGCTGGTGGACTCGATGCCGAGATCCTGCGCCAGGGCCACAGTGCTCATCGTTGCTCCGAACAAACGTTACTGGGAGAGATAGCGGCGATATGCCAGTGATCTTTAGGGTTGCGATGCGCTGCAGCAGATAGTGTTAACGGGCGCACGGTTTTGCAGCTTTGCCCCCTCCCTTTTGTGCAGCAAAGGGGAGGGCTGGGGATCTGCTCCCTCCCTTGCGCCGAAGGCGTAGGGGAGGGCTGGGGAGGGGTAGCTCTTGGCTGGGTAGAGCCGCGCCCAGCTCGGGGGGGGCCGGGGCGGGGGAGGCTGGGGCCGGGCAGGGGGGGGCCGGCCGTTGGCCCCCCCGTCGCGGGGGGGGAGGGGGGGGGGGGGGCGG
>NZ_JBRREC010000121.1:0-11733 GCF_056760015.1 Stenotrophomonas sp. STEN029
GCCGGTGGACCTCCAGATTGCGGAAATGTCGGTTGTTCCAGCGTTGTTAGCTTCGCGGCTGACGCCGCTCCCACAATGGCGGACAGGTTAACGGCAAAGCCCTGCCGAGCATGGCTCGGCACTACGGCTTCGTTCGAGCTAGATCACCCGCAGGGTGATCGCTTTCAACACCGCGCGGGTGCGGTCGCGGGTGTCGAGCTTGTCGAGGATGGTCGACACGTAGTTCTTCACCGTGCCTTCGGCCAGGAACAGGCTGCCGGCGATCTCGCGGTTGCTGTAGCCGCCAGCCATCAATCGCAGGACCGCGACTTCCTTCTGGCTGAACAACTCCTTCGGCGCGTCATCGGCGTGGTAGCGATAACGCTGTCGCACCGCATCGGTGCTCACCGGCTGCAACAGGGTCTGACCGGCGATGGCGCGCACGATGGCGTCATGCAGGTCTTCCGGTGCCGCATCTTTCAGCAGGAAACCCTGTGCGCCGGCTTCGGTGGCACGCAGCAGCAGGTCGCTCTCGTCGAAGGTGGTCAGGAACACGCACGGCGTTTGATCGCCGCGCTCGCGCAGGGATTTCAAGGCCTGGATGCCGTCCATGCCCGGCATGCGGATGTCCGACAGGATCAGCTGCACCGGCTGCTCCGCGATCTGTTCGAGCAGGGCGTCGCCACTGTCGGCTTCGAACACGATGGTGATACCAAGCTGCTGCAGCAGGGCGCGAAGGCCGGCGCGGATCAGGGCCTGGTCATCGACCAGGGCAATGCGGGGGGAATCGTTCATGCCGGCAATTCCACACGAATCTGCAGGGCACCGGAAGCAGCACGTTGCAGCTGCAGGCTGCCGCCTTGTTCGTCCACGCGTTCGCGCATGCCGGTCAGGCCATTGCCAGGGCGTGGTTCGCCGCGCAACTGGCCATCGTCTTCCATCGCCAGCAGCAAGCGTCCGTCGCGGCGTTGCAGGGCAACCTGCAGCACCTTGGCATCGCTGTGGCGGGCGCTGTTGGTGAGGGCTTCCTGCACGCAGCGCAGCAGGGTTTCGGCCTTGGCGGTATCGCTGACCTGCACGTCGGCATCCAACTGCAGCTGCAGGCGTGGGCGTGGCAAGGGCGCGGCCAGTGCGTGCAGGGCGGTATCCATGTCGAGCTGGCCGCTGTCGCGCAGGCAATGCACCACCGCGCGGATATCGCCCAGCAGCTCGGCGGACAGCTGTTCGCACAGGGCCAGCTCAGGCGCTGCGTCCGTGCGGCCGGCAAGCGCGCGCAGGTGCAACCTCAGCGCCGTGAGCTTGTGCCCGGCGACATCGTGCAGTTCACGCGACAGCCGCAGCCGCTCCATGTCGCGCGATCTCTCGGCGAGCAGGGCGCGGGTGGCCAGCAGGTCGGCATTGACCAGCGCCAGCCGGTCGCGCGCCTGCTCGGCGCTGCTGGCGTAGTGGGTCGTGAGCATGGCGAAAGCCTGGAAACCGGCGAAGATCAGCACCACCGCGGCCGGGTGACTGTGCACGTCGCGCAGCACCAGGTACATGCCCAGGTTGACCAGCAGCATCACCACCAGCGTGATGCGCAGTGGCCAACTCATTGCCACCTGCGCGGCCAGCATCACCAGCAGGGCGGGCGCCACGCCGCTGCTGGCGGCCAGGCGGATCACCGCCAGCGCTGCCACTGCCTCGACCAGCAGCGCCACGCTGCGCTGCGGCGACGGGCGCTCGTAGCTGGCGGCAAACAGGAAGGCGAGCAGGAACAGCAGGGCACTGCCCCAGCGCAGGGCCATCTGCTCGCCGGAGCCATAGGGCAGGGTGGCCGCTACCGCCAGCCAGGTCAGCAGGCCGGCGAGGTTGAGCGGGTGCAGCAGCCTGTGCCAGCGCGAACGGGGAGTGATTTCCATGCACGCATGCTGGTGGGCGCAGGCCTCAGCGGCAAGGGGGGCGGAGCAGAAAGTGACTTCCGGCAGGGTCGATCAATGACTGCCGCGACTGCCGTGCGTGCGCCCGAAAACGCACGCTGTGCACAGGCCATCGCATTCGCCGGCCACCACCGAAGAGATCGCTGTCATGCCCGGATATTCCCTGATCGTTGCGCTGCATGTGCTGGCTGGCGTGGTCGCCCTGGTCGGCTTCTGGTCGGCGGCGTTCATGAAGAAAGGCTCGCCCCGGCATCGCTTGCTGGGCAAGGTGTATCTGCTGGCGATGGCGGTGATCGTGGTTACGGCGCTGCCGATCACCGTCCAGTTCGCCTTCTTCCGCCAGCAGCCGTTGTCGGCCTTGTTCCTGGCCTACCTGATGGCGATCACCGGCAACGCGACGTGGCTTGCCTGGCGTGCGGTCACCGACAAGCGCGATTGGAAGCAGCTGGTGTCACGGCCCGGCTGGCATCTGGCGCTATGGCCGATGGTGATCCTGGCCCTGGTGGTCGTCGGCACCGGCATCCAGCATCGTCAGCCCCTGTTCCTGGGCTTCTCGTCGATTGGCCTGTGGGTGGGCTGGCGCATGCTGAAGTTCGCCCGCCGTGGTCCATCGCGTCCGGACTGGGCGTTCCGCCAGCACTATCAGTCGATCCTGGGTGCGGGCATCGCTACCCATGTGGCGTTCCTCGGCATCGGCATGCGGCCGGTATGGCAGTGGCTGCACAGCCATACCACGGTGCCGGCATTGCTGATCGAGCTGTTCCCGTGGGCGGCACCGTTGCTGGTGGCGGTATTGGTTGGCGTCTACCTGGACCGCAAGTACGGCGGTCGGCGGGTGGCCAAGGCGGCGCAGTGAGCTGCATGATTCTGTGAGCCCCGGGTGCGCTTTGCTTACCCGGGCTACGTGGGACGCAGACGAAGAAGCCGCCCTTGGGCGGCTTCTTCGTTCGTCTGCTGCGATGTTAGCTGGCTCAGACGTCGCCGCCGTCGGCCCAGCCTTCGCCGCTGCCGCGCTGGAATACCGCGTCACCTTCCTGCACGTCGCCGGCAGGCAGATGTTCGGCGTTGGCCAGGCGTGCGTAGATCGGGGTGAAGTCCGGTTCGGTCGCGGCCATCAGCTGTTCGAAGCCGTCGATGACGAAATAGCTCTTCTGGAAGGTGTCGATGCGGTAGCGGGTGCGCATGATCCGCTCCAGGTCGAAGCCAATCCGGTTCGGCGCGGCCGACTCCAGCGAGTACAGCGACTCACCCTTGGACGACACGATGCCAGCACCGTAGATGCGCAGGCCCTCGGCGGTGTTGATCAGGCCGAATTCCACCGTGTACCAGTACAGGCGGGTCAGGTTCTGCAGCGCGTCCGGGCCGATCGCGTGGGCTTTGACGCCACCGCGGCCGTAGGCGGCCATGTAGTCGGCGAACACCGGGTTCATCAGCAGCGGCACGTGGCCGAACAGGTCGTGGAACAGGTCCGGTTCGGCGATGTAGTCGATCTGGTCCGGGCGGCGGATCCACCAGGTCACCGGGAAGCGGCGGTTGGCCAGGTGATCGAAGAAATCGAGTTCCGGCAGCAGGCCTTCCACCCCGACCAGGGTCCAGCCGGTGGCCGCGCCCAGCACTTCATTGAGCTGGTCGAAGCGCGGAATCATGTGCTCGCTCATGCCCATCTCGTCTTGGGCATCGAGGAACTCCTGGCAGGCACGGCCTACCAGCAGCTCGCGCTGGCGCTGGTACAAGGTGCTCCAGGTGGCATGGTCGTCGGCGCTGTAGCCGTCCCAGGGCTGCTCCACAACGGCGGTGGTATAGACCGGCACGTAACCCTTGTCGGTCTGTTGGTGTTCGACGCGGCGCGGGTTGGCTTCCATGGCGGCAGCTCCTGAAGGGAATAGATAACCGCATGGTAGGAAGCCTGCCGCGCAACAGGTGTGCGTAATTGCGCTGCCAGTCGGTTATGACGCAATATTGTTGCGTCCATTCAATGGTGCGGAGCAACAAAGATGGCGTCGGTGAATCTTGATCGCACGGATCTGCGGCTTCTGGTCGAAATCCAGCAGCATGGCCGCGCCACCAACGCCGAGCTTGCGGCGCGGGTGAATCTCTCGCCGTCGGCCTGCCTGCGGCGGGTGCAGCGGCTGGAAGCGGAAGGCGTGATCGCCGGTTATGGCGCACGGCTGGAGCCACGCGCGATCGGGCTGGGCCTGCAGGCCTTCGTGCGCGTGCAGTTGTCCAAGCACGGCCAGGCGGCGATCGATCACTTCGTGCAGGCGGTGCAGCTATGGGACGAAGTGGTGGCCTGCCATGCGCTGACCGGCGACATGGACTATCTGCTGCAGGTCTACGTGCGCGACCTGGACCATTTCTCGGAATTCCTGCTCGACAAGCTGCTCAACGCAGCCGGTGTGGCCGACGTCAATTCCAGCTTCGTGCTGCGCACGGTGAAGGAGTTCCGCGCCCTGCCGCTGTCGCAATTGGGGCGGTAAGGAGGTTCCTTTTCCCTGCGGGAGAAGGTGCCCCGCAGGGACGGATGAGGGTAAGGGGCGAAGCCAATGGAACACCCTGCAGCAACTCGCTTCAACCGTACCCTCACCCCAACCCCTCTCCCATTGGAGAGGGGCTTCAAACCTCAACGCGCTGGGGCGCTGCAGTTCTTCTCGATGCCACGCAGTTTTTCGATGCGGCTGCGGCTGTCCTGGCAGCGCTGGTGTGCTTCGGCCTGTACGGCGGCGGCGCGTGCATCGGCATTGCGCGCGCTGGCGGCACGCGCCTGCTGCAGGCGGGCAATGCCGGCGCGGATCTGCGGCATTGCTGCCATCGCGGCCTTCTCGCCTTCCAGGATGGCGCGGCCACGCTGCTCGAAATCGGCTGCGCCGATGTCCAGCACCGCCGGGCGGATCACCACGTCGGCGCGTGCCAGTTCCTGCTCACCCAGGCGCTGGCCCATGATGGTGATGGACTGGCCCACCGCACCCAGCAGGCCGGTCGGGCGCTGGCCGGTGGCGCGGCTGGAAATATCCACTGCGATCACGAATTCGGCGCCCAGCTGCTTGGCCGCATCCACCGGCACCGGGCTGACCACGCCGCCGTCGACATAGCTCTTGCCGCCGATGATCACCGGCTCGAACACACCGGGGATGGAGCTGGAAGCCCGCACCGCCTGACCGACATTGCCGCGCACGAATACCGCGCGCTCACCGGTTTCCAGTTGCGTGGCAACTGCAGCGAATGGCTTCTGCAGCTGCTCGGCGCGCTTGTTGCCGACCTGCGCGTTGACGTAGTCCTGCAGCTTCTGGCCTTGCACCAGACCGCCGGAGAACAGGCGGATATCGCGGATACTGGCTTCATCCAGTGCTACCGCCTTCTGCTGCATCTGGAAGGCGTTCATGCCGCTGGCATACAGGGCACCGACCACGCTGCCGGCGCTGGTGCCGGACACCACCACCGGCTCGAAGCCGTTGGCCTCCAGCATCTTGATCACGCCGATATGGGCAAAACCCTTGGCCGCGCCACCGCCCAGTGCCACGCCGATCTTGACCGGCCTTACCGGCGTGGTCGGCTGCACCGCTGCCGGCGGGGTGGGCTTGGTGTTCTCACCGCCGCAGGCTGCCAGCAGGCCAAACAGGGAAAGGGACAGCAGCAGACGGACGTTGCGCGCTTTCATGATGAACAGGGGTATTGGAGAGGGCGCCAGCATAGCGCTTTGTGTTGGCAAGGCCGCCAGCGGGCTGCTGCTTGGTTTAGCTGCGGCTGTCTTCCGCAGCCGGAACTAGCCCGCCGGGACGTTCACCGTTGGCGTCCAGAACAACGAGAGTATGCCAAGCGCGATCACCACCCAGAACAGCCCGCCCACTACCAGCCAGGCCCAGTTTGCTGCGGTCAGTCGCGAATTCCCTGCCCCCGTTGGATCGCCGCAGGCAAGGTTGGCCGCGCGTTGCGCCTGCACGAGTGCCATCGCGTTCACCGCCAACAACAGCATGCCGATGCCGAAGCTGGGCAGAGCCGGCAGGAGGTTATCGGGGATGCGGCTGACGATGCGTCCGCCAATGGCTGAGATGACGTAAGCGCCGGCCCACATGCCCGGTGACCAAACGTAGCGCTTGCCTGCGCGACGCAGCCGATGGTCGATTTCCTGGTTCAGGCTGTTGGCGAAGAAGATCGCGAAGATCGCGCGCGGCACTGGCCAGATATCCAGCTTCTTGTCGCGCTTGTGCCGGGCCCAGTGTTTCCAGAACCAATACAGCGAATAGAAGCCGAGGGTGGCGACGTACAGCAGCACCAGTTTGGTGATTGAAACCACATAGAACGGCGGCAAGGCCGACGGTTCCACGGTTTCCTGCGTCAGTGAGGCCTGTGGTGGTGCGTAAACGTTGTCCTGCGCGTGCATGGCGTCCTGCCATCCCCTGAAAAAGAATGCGGCGAGTATGGCCACGGCGCCAGGGAGCGACAAGCAGATACATCTTCCATGCATGGACGACGGCACGCTGCGTGTGCGCAATGGGTGCGTACATGATTCCGTAACCCGGCCTCTCCAGCCGGGTTACGGAAACCGCGGTGACATCAGAACTTGTTGTCACCATCCAGCAAGCGGCCCAGCCCACCCAGCACCGAGCCCTCACCGCGGCTCTGGCCACCGCCCTGCGGTGCGGCGGCAAACATGCGGCCAGCCAGGCGTGAGAACGGCAGCGACTGCAGCCAGACCTTGCCAGGGCCGGTCAGGGTGGCCAGGAACACGCCTTCGCCGCCGAAGAACATGCTCTTCAGGCCGGCCACGCGGCGCACGTCCATGTCCACGCCGGCGTGGTAAGCGACCACGCAGCCGGTATCCACATCGATGCGCTCGCCTGCGGCCAGCTCGCGTTCCACCACGCAGCCGCCGGCGTGCACGAACACCCAGCCGTCGCCTTCGAGCTTCTGCATGATGAAACCCTCGCCGCCGAACAGGCCGGTCATCACCTTGCGCTGGAAATGCACGCCCACCTGCACGCCGCGCGCGCCGGCCAGGAAGCTGTCCTTCTGGCAGATCAGCTTGCCGCCGTGCTGGTCCAGCTTCATCGGGATCACGGTGCCGGGATAGGGCGCGGCGAAGGCGACCTTGGCCTTGCCGTTGCCGGTGTGGGTGAACACGGTGGCGAACAGGCTCTCGCCGGTGATCACGCGCTTGCCGGCCGACATCAGCTTGTCCATGAAGCCGCCGCCCTGGCCCTCGTGGCGGCCGTCACCGAACACGGTGTCCATCTGTACCGTGGAATCCTTGAACATCAGTGCGCCGGCCTCGGCAATCGCGCTTTCGCCCGGGTCCAGTTCGATTTCCACGAACTGCATCTCATGCCCGATGATGCGGAAGTCGATATCGTCGGCACGGTTGCCCCTGCCACCCACCGGCGGCGGGGTCGGCGGCGGGCCGGCCTGGCCGCCGAAGTCGGCGATCTCGGTCACCGCCTGCCAGCCCTGCATGCCCTCGCGCCAGGCCAATGCCTGGCGGCTGCCCTGGGCAAAGCGACGCGCGGCCTCGTCGTCCAAGGGGCCGACGCGGTCGGCCTGGCCGGGAATATGGAAATACCACTGGGTCATGGCAAGGTGCCTGGGCGGGAAGGAAGTCCCAGTCTATGCGGCGCAAGGGCCAGATACCCCTGACAGGCGTCATGCTGCTGAATACCTGAACGATTGCGATACGAATGTTGTACTGCAACAATTCCATGCTAGGCGCAGTTCCCCATTCCTCCTCAACAGGCCCTTCTCCGCCATGTCCCCGACCCGTACCGTCCGCCGCCGCCTGCCGGCAGCGCATCCGCTGTTTGTCGCCGTTCTCGCCGTACTGCCACTCACCGCTGCCGCGCAGGATGCGACCCCGGCCCAGAAGGAAGCCGCCACGCTGGATGCGGTGAAGGTCACCGCCGCACGCAAGGTGGAGAACATCCAGGACGTGCCGGTGTCGATCAGCACCGTCAGCGGCGAGAAGCTCGACGCGCTGGCCTCCGGCGGTACCGACGTGCGTTACCTGTCCGGCCGCGTGCCCAGCCTGAACATCGAATCCTCGTTCGGCCGTGCGTTCCCGCGCTTCTACATCCGCGGCTACGGCAACACCGACTTCCGTCTGAATACCTCGCAGCCGGTCTCGCTGGTGTATGACGACATCGTGCAGGAAAACCCGATCCTCAAGGGCTTCCCGATCTTCGACGTGGAACAGGTGGAAGTGCTGCGTGGCCCGCAGGGGTCGCTGTTCGGTCGCAACACCCCGGCCGGCGTGGTCAAGTTCGACTCGGTGCGCCCGTCGCAGGAGTTCGAAGGCTACGGCAAGGTCGGCTACGGCAGTGACAACCTGTGGAACGTGGAAGCCGCCGTCGGTGGCGCGCTGAGCGCGCGCTGGTCGGCACGCGTGTCGGCCCTGTACCAGCGCCGCGACGACTGGGTGAAGAACACCGGCACCGGCCCGAATGACGGCCTGGAAGGCTATGACGAATCGGCCGTGCGTGCGCAGTTCCTGTACGAAGGCGACAATTTCGAAGCACTGTTGGGCGCACACAAGCGTCACCTCAACGGTACCGCGCGCCTGTTCCGCGGCAACATCTTCAAGAAGGGCAGCAACGATTTCGTGCCCGGCTTCGACGAGAACAAGGTCTCGATCGATGGTTTGAACCACTCCGAGCTCGACAGCAGCGGTGCCAATGCACGCCTGAGCTGGGACCTGGGCAACTACAAGCTGTCCTCGATCACCGGTTACGAGACCGTTGATACCTTCAGCGTCGGCGACATCGACGGCACCTCCGGCCCGTACTTCACCGCCGATGTGCCGTTCGCCTCGGAAACCGCCGATGGCATCCCCAGCCACTCGCAGTGGACCCAGGAGCTGCGTCTTGAATCGCAGAACGAAGGCCCGTTGAACTGGCAGGCCGGCGTGTTCTATTTCAAGGAAGACTACGACGTCGACAGCGTCAGCTACGACAGCACCAACGGCAGCAAGCAGGACGGTTTCCAGCGCATCAACCAGACCAATGATGCCTGGGCGGTGTTCGGCGGCCTGAACTTCCAGGCGACTGACAAGCTGGAACTGCGCGCCGGCGTGCGTTACACCGTCGACAAGAAGGACCTGAAGGTCAAGGATTACTGGAACACCGGTTTCTCGCCGTGCGTGCTGTCGGCCAAGTGCGATCTCGCCGGTCTGCTCGCCGCGCAGCAGGCGGCGTTCGCTGCCGGCGATGCGGTCGATCCCTACCTGTCGGCTTCGACCAAGGACAAGAAGTTCAACTGGGACTTCTCGGCCACCTACGCCGTCAATGACACCGTCAACGTCTATGGCCGCGTCGCCACCGGCTTCCGTGGCAGCTCGATCCAGTCGGCGGGTGCTTTCAACAACAAGACCGTGGCCGATCCGGAAACCGTGCTGTCCTTCGAGGCTGGCGTGAAGGCCGACTTCTGGGACAACCGTGCGCGCTTGAACGCCAGCGTCTACCACTACCGGGTCAAGGACCAGCAGCTGACCGCCGTGGGCGGCGCCGGCGGCAATGCCAACATCCTGCTCAATGCCGACAAGAGTGTTGGCCAGGGCTTCGAGCTGGATCTGCAGGCCTACCTGACCGACAACCTGCTGGTCACCCTGGGCAGCGGCTACAACCACACCGAGATCAAGGATTCCGATCTGAGCGTGGCGCCGTGCTTCTCCTGCACAGTGACCAATCCGGTCGTCAACGGCAAGGTGCTGATCAACGGCAACTCGCTGCCGCAGGCGCCGGAGTGGACCCACAACATGACCGCACGCTGGTCGCTGCCGCTGGCCGATGGTACGCAGCTGTATGTGTTCACCGACTGGGCCTACCGCAGCGAAGTCAATTTCTTCCTGTACGAGTCCAAGGAATTCACCGGCAAGTCGCTGCTGGAAGGCGGCCTGCGCGTGGGTTACCAGTGGAATGACGGTGACTACGACGTGGCGCTGTACGGCCGCAACATCACCAACCAGATCCGCGCCACCGGCGGCATCGACTTCAACAACCTCACCGGCTTCATCAATGAGCCGCGTCTGTGGGGCGTGGAGTTCAAGACCCGCTTCTAAGCGCAGGCTTGTGTGTTGAACGCAGAAGGCGCGGAGCAATCCGCGCCTTCTGCGTTCCTGTAGTGGGGGGGGGGGGGGGGGGCGGGCGGGGGGCGGGGGGGCCCCCCCCCCCCCCCCCCCCCCGCGGGGGGGGCGCGCCCGCCCCCCCCCCCCCCCCCCCCCCACTACTTGGCTCTGCAGTGCGCGGCCAATCCAGCCCTTCTCCCGCATGCGGGAGAGGGGTTGGGGTGAGGGTAGCTTTTGCGGGGAAGGCCTCTGCCGAGCGTGACTCGGCACCACGGTTGGAATTACCGGTGAAGCTCCTGCCGAGCATGGCTCGGCACTACCGGGTCAGCGCGCAGCGCCTCATGCAACACATCAAGCAACTGCTCGTTGTCATCACCGCGCTGCTCCCAATACATGACGCCGCCCAGGCCCTGCTGCTTCACGTAGTTGGCCTTGATCAGCAGCGACTGCGGATCGTCGTAACTGATCATGCGTCGCTCGCTGGCGTTCCACAGCCATGGCACCTGCGCCTCGTCATCCCAAAGCCGCTGCCAGTTCGGCGCATTGAGGCGGGTGTGGACGATGTCACGCCAGGTAATGAAGCCACCTTCCTTGGTGAACTTCTGGAAGCGACCGTTGTTGTCCGTGCCGACATCACCAAACGTGCGGCCGTAGAACGGCACGCCGACGTTGATCTTCCTGGCAGGCACGCCCGCATCGAGGAAGTACTTCACCGCATCCACGGTGGTACGGCCCTGCGGCGTAGCCAGCGATGAGCGCGCAAGCCCGGAGTGATGGCCGGTGGTCTTGGTCAGGCTGCCATAGAAGTCGTAGGTCATCAGGTTGATCCAATCCAACGACTCGGCGATGCGCGGCAGCTCCAGGCCTTCCGCGGCACGGCCTTCGGCAGCGGCGATGGTCAGCAGGTAATGACGCTTGCCGTTGCCTTCGCGGTCCAGGCGCGCGCGCAGTTCTTCCAGCAGCACGGTGAAGTTGTGGCGATCATCCGGGCTGTGGCTGATGTCGGCATCACCGAGCGTGGGGTATTCCCAGTCGATGTCCAGGCCATCGAGCTTGAACTGGTGCATCAGCGCGACGCTGCTGTCGATGAAGCGTGCGCGTGCCGGTGCAGTGGCGGCGGCCTCGGAGAAGTTGCCGGCACCCCAGCCACCAATCGACAACACGATCTGCAGTGACGGGTTGTCCGCGCGCTTGGCGACCACGGCGTGCAGGCGTGCCGGATCGACATTCTCGGGCAGGTAGACGCTGCCATCGAGGCGAACCACGGCGAAGGCGAAGTTCACCACGTCGAGCTTCTGTGCAGACAACTGCAGCGGCTCGGGGCTGTCCATCACATAGCCGATCAGGCGCGGCGTTTGTGCTTGCACGGCGAAGGGGAGCAACGCGGTGAGCAACAGCGCATGCAGGCGTGGACTGCGAAGGAATACAGGCATGAGAGGTCCCGTAATGAGAGGACCCTGGACTGTAACCGTAGACGCGCACGGCAGTAGCAGGCGGTGACGTCGGAAACCATCTCGGCCACTGTAGAGCCGAGCCATGCTCGGCTGGGGCGTTACCGATAGCCTGCCGAAGCTCGTGTAGGAGCGGCGTCAGCCGCGAAGCTGGCATTGCTTCAATCGCAGGCATATCGGCAATCTGGCTGACCATCAGCTTCGCGGCTGACGCCGCTCCTACAAAAGCGGCTCGCCAGACCCCGTGATGCCGCGCCTGGCTCGGCCCGACAGGTTTGGCGGGGGCGGGGGGGGGGGGGGTGTGCGCGGGGGATGCGGCGGGCTCCGCGGCGCAGTGGCG
>NZ_JBRREC010000122.1:0-11522 GCF_056760015.1 Stenotrophomonas sp. STEN029
TACAACCCGACACGGCGACACGGTTCCAATGGCGGCCTGTCCCCGATAGAGTTTGAACGGCAGTACGCACTAAACGGCTGAAGAGTGTCTACAAAAGCCTGGGCGATTCATCTACCCAAAATGGATGCTCGCTTATTTTGCCGGGAACGCCCGGCATTGAGCAGCCAGGCGCTTGGGAAGACTCGTTAAGTCGCGTCATCCTCTTCTTGGATGACTTCAAAATCTGGATTATCCTCGATCTCACATGCCTCCGGAGGAGTGACGAAAACCTCCTCAATCTCCGCGCTGCAATCGAGCCCCTTCCGTCTTGCGGTGACGGTGCAAAAAAAAGTGCCGTGTTCGCTTTCTGCGGTGTACTGATACGTGGCTACATCATCGGTGGTCTTGTACGCACCCGACTCACTTCGAAGGTCACACGCTCCCCTTTGAACGGGTAGCTTCGATTCGTAATAATCACCTTTTTTTTTGTACTTTACCGATGTCCCAGACACAGGGGATACTGACCATGCCATTTCTATCCTCACAGAGGCCAACTCAGCGGCCTAATTATTGACTTCACTCGAATCGGAGCGATCACCAGCACGGTGCCCCTCCTCCTAGCCTAGGAATAGTAGGCTCGCCCGCCTCTGTTCAACAAGATGCCGGGCCAGATTTTATGACCGGACAGTACAAAAATTTACCATGCCGGATGCTTCGCGAATGGGAAACCTCACTGGCCTTGGCGCGCCTACGTAGTCAGTCGATGAAGTGCGGGGCAACAAAGAGCCAGCTCGGGATCTGAATTTCCTGGCGCGGAATCGCCCAGTCTTTAGTGGACACGCGATCGGAGGTGGCGTCGCGGCATGCGGAGACGTATTGGCTACAGGACTGAGGCGGTCGTTTAACTAGGCTCACGCAGCGACTCCATTTCCTGCGCAGTGATCAAGTCAGAGAAAGTACTCCGACCACCCGGCCGATCCGCTTGAGCGGGAGCCAGCCCCGGCGCGAGGCGTCCTCGGCCAACTCGATTGTCCTTCCGAAGGAACAGTCGAGTTTCTTTATGTAATCACTATTGAACAGCGACTCGCCTCGCAGACCGGTCACGTAGCCAAGCTGAAGTGCCATGGATACCCGGCCTGGCGTCGCCGCCGCACGGGCACGCGCCGAGCAAGGCACCCGGATTGGAGGAATGGAAGATGACCGGGCACGTTTGTTACCCATCCCCAACTTGGTGTCACCCTCGATCACCGCGCATGTGCCTAAAGTCGCCCATTTGCTTGTTACGCCGGTACTTTTCACCAGTGATGAAGTAAATCAATGACTGCACCTGGTCATTGTCTTCCCGGTCAAAGAACCCAAGACCAACCAAGAGATCCACCAATTCCTCCCGATCACATCCAAGGCTTGGTTTCTTAGCACCATTCCAACGACAGGCGGCGTAGAGCAGTTTTCTGAGCCTGTGGTTGATGAAAACCTGATCGAGAAATGCGTCCTCCGGAACCTTCACGGTCTCCTCGGGCAGATCAATCTCTCCAAGTCCATCCGACGAATAGCTATAGCCGGGGTTAGCGAGCGTTGCCGCGAACTCATGCCTCCCGTCGTTGAAAGGCTTGGGATTCTTCTTGTAACTGGCATTCAATTTTCGAAATTCCGCCGCAAGCGATGGCGTATCGATCTCACTGCGTGCCTTACCTCGATTTCGATAGGCTCTACGGAAGATCTCGTATACCAATGGCGACGAATCTTTCAACCCATAGGGGTCATCCGGCAGATCCTCAGAAACCGGCACAGCCTTAATCGTCCGCATGCTTTCCAGGACGTCACTCAGTGCGCGCTCCTCAACGAACAGGTCCGTGACGCGAATTCCATGGAGAACGTATGAATGTTCACTTCTAATGCGATTCGGAGTTTTCACGACCACAGGTCCAACAGAGCTGATATCAAACTTGGCGGGCACCTTATCGGCAATGGCTGCCGAAGTCGGCAGGAGAACATTAGGCAGACTATGTCGGTATTTGAAATCAATAGAAACAAGGCCATCGCGCGTCAACCCAGACTCCAAACCTCCCCCGCCCAATTGGCGCAGGGCTATCGGAGGATTCTCAAGGAGCTCACGCAACTGAGCGGTATCGAGCCGCAAATACCGGATCCTAGACTGATTGCCGTCAGGCGCGGGCTTTGTGACTGACTGCTGGGGCCCTAGGAGCTGGTATCCAGGAGGAAATGGATCGATGGAAACCATACTGGCCTGAAAGCCCTGCGGGACCTTGACGTAGAACCTGTCGTATCCGGCATCAACGAGCCTGTGAATGAACTCAATAGGATTGTTCCCGTCAAGCACGGTGGTTAACGGCCAAACTCGAATGGCGTGCGATTCAGACGTCATGTATCGAGACAATCCTATTTAGGCTTCTTCGCAGGAGGGTAAACGAAGTCGGCCCAAGCCTGCATCATCGGACGACGTTGTTCCAAGAGATCTGTGCGGTGGTAGGCAGCCTCCACCTTGTCTTTCACCGTATGTGCCAACGCTCGCTCTGCGAGGTCACGTGCGTACCCCTGCTCGCTACACCAATCACGGAAGCTTGATCTGAACCCATGGGCAGTCGCAACACGCCCTGGCGTAGCGCTCGATGCGCCCACCCTTCTTAACAACGCAGTGAGCGTCATATCCGACAAGATTGAGCGGGCCTGCACCGAGGGGAAGATAAGCTCATCGTGATGACCCTCTAGGCGCTTGAGCAGATCGACCGACTGTTCTGACAACGGAATTCGGTGAGGCTGCTTGGCCTTCATGCGACCAGCAGGAATCGTCCACAGCTTCGCGCCAAGGTTCACCTCCGCCCAAGTCATCCCGCGCACCTCACCGGAACGGCTTGCATTCAAGATAAGAAACAGCAAGGCATTCCGCGTGACATCGAATTCACCAGCTCCAGCAAGCTCCGATTTCACGAACGATGGAAGCTTCGCCCAAGGCATTGCGGGCTGATGCTCCTGGCGGACTGACTTTCCTGGCTGTAGAGGAAGCAGGTGTGTAACCACATCGACAGGATTGGCCTGATTGAATCCGTGCGCCCAACCCCAAGCCATAACCGCGTGCAAACGCTGCCTCACCCTGCTCGCTGTCTCAGCCTTTTCCAACCAGATTGGGCGCAACACGTCAGCTATATGTCGCGGCTGCAACTGATCGATAGGAAGGAAGCCAACCACCGGGAAGGCATACGCGACCAACGTATTAATCCATTGTTGTGCATGCTTGGGATTCTTCCACCCAGGCTTCAACTCTCCATGGAGTTGCTCCGCCGCCTCCTGGAAGGTTGGTGTTTTCGGCTTGGCGCGGTCAGTCGCCTTGGCCTCTAACGGATCTTGCCCTGCAGCGATCTGTACCCGCATTTCCCGAGCCAACTTTCCCGCCAAAGCGATGCTGACTTCCGGATAGGTACCTAGCCCAGCATTGCGCCTCTTGCCGGTAACAGGACTTACAAACCTCAGCACCCACTTCCCTTTGCCCTTCTGCGAGGCCGATGGGAAAAGGGTCAGGCCGGTCACTCCGCCGTGCGGAACGGCCAGACCGCCCGGGGCTAGGCTACGAGCCTTAACATCCGTTATCAAAGCCATGCATCACCTCTAGCCGTTTGTTTCCAGCATGCCACTCAGTATGCCATCTTTTGTTTGCTCTCTTTGGACACCATTGTGCCAGACCGGTACGAATTCTAGCCTAAGCCACTGAAAATAAGGCCAAAACAGGATGCAACTTGAGATCGCCTGCGCCTCATTAGGCATCCAAAAGGCAGACCCTCTCTCCGCCAGATAAAAAAAGAAAAGGCCGCCCATCGGGTGGCCTTTGCTTTTTCCTGTCAATTGCCAGCCAGCGAAGAAATTCCCAAGGCCAAGTTCAGAGACTCGAAGAAATCACTTTCGATGGAATTGCAGCGCTCGCTCTTTGAGCCACCGGCAACCTCAATATCCGCAGTTTCTTCGGATCACTCCACCGATTCCCCAAGAAACGTCGCTACCTTCGCCAACGCCTCATCCACAACACTGGCAGGCGCTCGCTCCACCTTTCGTGCACCGCGCGCATTCAAATCCATGCTGCGCAGGTGATTGACCAGGACCACGCCCTGCGTCTCGGTGCCCGTCGCTGACAGCGACACCGCGAACCCTGCATTCCGCCCCACCATTCCACCTTGGGTGATCGGGGCAACGATTGCCAAACCTGTGCCGTTGAACGGTGCTGGACTCAGGACCAGTGCTGGCCGCATATCACCCTGCATTTCCTGGCCGGCGCTTGGATTGAGCTGGACCCGGATGATGTCGCCGCGATCGAATCGCGGGCGGCTCACCACGCTTCGTTTCCTACCGGCCTGCTGCTGTTCCAGGCGACCAGTTCGTCATCCTGCGGTGCGTTCAAATCGCACTGCGCCAGCAACTCTGACAATTGATAGCGGGGCCGTGCCTTGACCGGAGTCAGGATCAACGCGCCTTCTTCGACGCCAATCTCCAGCGTGTCACCACTTCCCAGATCCATGGCCTTGAGAATGGATGCAGGCAGGCGAACGGCCGCGCTATTGCCCCAACGCTGAATTTTGGCGTGCATGATGCCTCCACAGATGTAGATACATTGTAGATCCAAACTTCCGCCACAGCAAACCCGCATCCGGGTCAGGTTCAGTAGCCAAACCACCGTCGGCAACCTCCTGCCACAGTGGAGTTTGCAGCGCCGCGTCTCAGATCCAGACAGGACCGATGGCCCGCCAGACCGTCCTTGGACATGCTAGCTTCCCAACATTAGACCGATCCAAAAGGTGCGGGATGAAGCAGCTTGGCGCGACCCTGTTAGTGCTTGCAGCAACCGTGGCAACCTCCTCATTGGCAGCGCCTTCAGCGCTGGCGGCCTCGCCCGCCGCCAACGAAGCCGCCTACGCCGCCGTGAACCCCTTCATCGGCACCGGTGGCGAGGGTCATACCTATCCGGGTGCGACCGTCCCTTACGGCATGGTCCAGCTCTCGCCCGATACCCGCATCCAGTCGCGCAAGAACGGTTATGGCTGGGCGGCGGGTTACCGCTATGACGACAGCACCATCGTCGGTTTCTCGCATACGCACTTCTCCGGCACCGGCCATTCGGATCTGGGTGATCTGCTGCTGATGCCCACTACCGGCGAGCTGAAGCTGGAGCGCGGCGATCCCGATCAGCCCTTGAGCGGCTACACCTCGCGCTTCAGTCATGCCAGCGAAACCGCCCAGCCGGGCTATTACGCGGTGACGCTGGATGACTACAAGGTGCGTGCTGAGCTGACTGCCAGCGCGCGCGTTGGCATGCACCGCTACAGCTTCCCGGCTGGCAAGCCGGCACATGTAGTGCTCGACCTGCGCACCAGCATGTATGACTACCCGGGCAAGATCCTGTGGTCGCGCTTGCGGGTGCGGGCCGATGGCACGGTTACCGGCTTCCGCGAGACGCGCGGCTGGGCGCCAGGCCGGCAGCTGTATTTTGCGATGCGTTTCTCGCAGCCGCTCAGCGGCCATCAGCTGCACGACACCGAACAGGATGTCGCCTACAAGGGCTTCCCGCCGCCGGGCGAGAAGGACCCGACGCAGCGCGCGCAGATTGAAGGCCGGCAGCTGGTTGCTGCCTTTGATGTGGTGCCGCAGGCCGGCAAGCCCTTGCTGGTGAAGGTGGCGATCTCGCCGGTCAGCGAGGAAGGCGCGATTGCCAACCTCGATGCGGAAGCGCCGGGTTGGGATTTCGATGGCATGCGCGTCGCCGCCAAGCAACAATGGAGTGAAGCGCTGGGCGCTGTCGAGGCACAAGGTAGCGCGGATGAGCGCACCCGCTTCTACACCGCGCTGTATCACACGCTGCTTGGGCCAACCTTGTTCATGGACAGCGACGGCCGTTATCGCGGGCCGGACAACGCGGTGCATCAGGCCAAGGGCTGGACGAACTATTCGACCTTCTCGCTGTGGGATACCTATCGCGCCCTGCACCCACTGGCCACGCTGGTGCAGCCAGCGCAACGCACCAACGACTTCGTCAATTCGCTGTTGGCCTCACGCCGCGAAAGCCCTTATGGCGTGCTGCCGGTGTGGTCGTTCCACGGCCTGGAAACCTGGTGCATGATCGGCTACCACGCCGTGCCGGTGATCGCCGATGCCTATATGAAGGGCATCCGTGGCTACGACACCGAAGAGGCCTTGCAGGCGATGGTCGCCAGCGCCAACTACGGGCCGTACGACGGCATCGCGCAGTACCGCCAGCTCGGCTATGTGCCGATCGACGAGGAAGGCGAAGCAGCCAGCAAGACGCTGGAATATGCCTATGACGATTGGACCATCGCACAGGTGGCCAAGGACATGGGCAAGACCGAGGTAGCGAGCGAGTTCAGCAAGCGTGCAGCGAACTGGAAGCATGCATTCGACCAGGGCACCGGCTTCATGCGCGCGCGCAAGCGCGATGGCAGTTTCCGCGAGCCGTTTGATCCCAGTGCCAGCGGTTACGGCACGGATTTCACCGAAGGCAATGCCTGGCAGTACTCGTGGTATGTGCCGCAGGATGTCGCCGGCTTGGCTGCGGCGCATGGTGGCAGCGACAAGCTGCTGCAGCGTCTGGACGATGTGTTTGAAGCCAAGGTTGATCCGTCGATCTTCGCGCACATGGAAGACATCACCGGGCTGATTGGCTGGTACGCACATGGCAACGAGCCAAGCCACCATGTTGCCTATCTGTATGCACATGCCGGGCAGCCGTGGCGCACGCAGGCACGCTTGAAGCAGATCATGGACACGCAGTACGCGGCACGCCCGGACGGCTTGGCGGGTAACGATGATCTTGGGCAGATGTCGGCCTGGTATGTGTTTACCGCGCTGGGTTTCTATCCGGTTACGCCGGGTAGCAACCAGTACATCATCGGCCGGCCATTCCTGCCGCAGGCGACCTTGAATCTGCCGGATGGGAAGCGTTTCAGCATCGTGGCTACTGGATTGGATGCTGCGCATACGTATGTTGGTTCGGTGAGCCTCAATGGCAAGCCGCTGGATCGGGCTTATGTGACGCATCAGGAGATTGTTGCTGGTGGGGAGCTGCGGTTCACGATGCAGGCTGAGCCGAACAAGTCTTGGGCCGCGGATGCGGCGACGTTGCCTTATTCGATGTCGCGTTGATTGGTTTTTGTGCTGCTAGGTTTGCGTTGTTTGACCGTTGAAAGCACGCTTCGCGCTCCCCTCTCCCCAACCCTCTCCCCCAAGGGGAGAGGGGCTAAAACCAAAACCAAAGCCAAAGCCAAAGCAGCCCCCTCCCCAGCTGTTAGATTGCAGCGTATGCCGATCCGTCCCTATCAACCTTGTGATGCCAACGCCTGCCTGTCACTGTTCGACAGCAATGTGCCCGAGTACTTCACGCTAGCCGAACGCACTGACTTCGCGCAGTTCCTACAGCGCGATGCGCAGGGTTGCGACTATCAGCTGATCGAGCACGATGACCAGGTTGTCGCCTGCGGCGGTTTGGCGATACGCGACGATGGCGTCGCCGTTTTCTGCTGGGGCATGGTCGAGCGCAGCCTGCATCGGCAGGGGTTCGGCAGGCAATTGAGTCTTGCCCGTTTACAGCAGGCCAGACAGAGCCCGAACGCGAAGCGCGTGGAGCTCAGCACCAGTCAGCACACGCAGGACTTCTACGCGCGACTCGGATTCAGCATGACCCGGATCGTGGCCGATGGCCACGGCCCGGGTCTGGATGCGGTCGAGATGGTGTTGGTGCTGCGCGAGGACTGAGGCTGTTATCAGCTGCTGGACAGTTTCATCAGCACCAGGCCGCTGACGATCAGCACCGCCGCACCAATACGCATCGCGCTGACCTGCTCGCCCAGGAAGATGATGCCGATGACGAAGGCACCTACCGCGCCGATACCGGTCCAGATCGTATAGGCCGTGCCCAGCGGCAAGGTGCGCATGGCCAAGGCCAGCAACCAGAAGCTGGCGATCATGCCGACGATGGTGACGATGCTGGGAACCAGCTTGGTAAAACCGTGGGATTGCTTCATTGCCAGCGCCCAGACGATTTCCAGCGCACCAGCGATCACGAGATAGATCCAAGCCATACAGCCTCCTAGAGAAGCCAGGCCGTCCTGGGTGAAGTCCCGTGATGGGCGGAGGTCGTCCTCCGTTGGGTGGGCATTCTATCCAAGCCGGGCGTCTGGGGCCGCTAAACGGCGGCTGCGGGTTACACGGGGTTCAAGCCGGAACGCTGGTCGGGCGGTAGTGCATACGCTACAATCGCCGCACACGATCAGGACCTGCTCCAGTTTGTGTCCGGTCCATGAAGCATCGGCGGCTGATGATCGCATCGCCCCAGCCTCTCGTATCGTGAATGGCCGCGCCTAGCGCGGCCAAACCGTCTCTATGGTGGCCCCGTCGGCCCCTCGCGACGCTAGGTCGAAAATCCCGCCAGGGCCGGAAGGCAGCAACGGTATCGATCGACGCGGGCGCCGAGGTCAGCCGGCGGGGTCGCCACCTTTTTGGGCCTTGGAAAGTTCCGCCGCTGATGAAGCGGTGGCTTTTGCTTGTGCGCGTTGTAGTCCGGGTAAGCGCAGCGCACCCGGGGCTCTGGCCGTGCAGCTGTTTTGCAGGATTGCCCGCCACGAGCTGGCCTTTCTTGATTGTGAGCCCCCGGCACGCATCCCGGGTGCGCTGCGCTTACCCGGGTCACGTTGCTGCGGAGGGTTCGGGTGAGGCTGATCTGGACCGGCTCCGGCCTTGCCCTCACCCCAACCCCTCTCCCGCTGGCGGGAGAGGGGCTCAGTGATCATTGCTGCGGACAATTTGGGCTCTACGTGCGCCCAAGCTTCGTGGAGCCGAAGCACGACGCTCAACCCTCAAACGGCTCCGCACGCGGTGCCGTTGGCTCGCTCAACAGCACACACTCACCCGGCATCGCCACGCGGTGGCCGCGCGCGCGCAGCGCTTCGCCGTCGGCGGCGCTGGCGTAGTGGTAGAGCATCATCCGCGCCTGGGTGGCGGCGTCGTATTCGCGCTCCAGGTCGTCAACGCCGGTATGCGAAGGATTGCCGTGCAGTCCGCAGTCGTGGGCGATCAATTCGTTGTCGCCGGCAAATCGCGCCAGCATCTCCGGGATCGGGCGGGTATCGCCGCTCCACACCACTGCGCCCTGCAGGCGCAGGCCGTAGGCGGTTTCCGGCCAATGGTGGCGCACCGGGAACACTTCCAGGCGCACGCCCTCATGCCAGAACGCATCGCCCACTACGATCAGCTGGAAGGCGTCCCAGAAGTTGGCGCCACCTTCGGCCAGCACGTTCGGGTAGTCCCCTACCCGCTTGTGCAGCAGCGGCACCAGCGGCGCTGGCACGTATAGCCGCACCTTGCCGCGCCGTTGAGGGTTGAAGAAGGCATCGACGAACAGGCGCTCGAAACCGGCCACATGGTCCAGATGGATATGGGTGACGAACACCGCATCCGGCATGGCGCGGTAATGGCTGCGATAGGCCGTCAGTCCTTCGCCGCCGCAATCAATGGTCAGCCAAGGCTGGCCGCCGTGCTCGATCACCGACATCGGCGAACCCAGCTCCACCGCCGACGCATTGCCGACGCCAAGGAAACGCAACGCCCAACTCATGTCACACGCCCCGGTTCCAGGCCAGATCATAGGCGCGGCGCAGCCGCGCATAGTCCTGCTCGACGTCCTCGCGGCTGCGCGCGCCGCGCAGCTTCAGCAGGGAGCGCAGCAGGCGCTTGAGGTTACGCTCGCGCCAGCGGGTGGCGGGAATGCGCAGCACGCCGCGATCGAAATCGATCAGCCAACCACGGCGGGCGTCATCAAACAGGATGTTGTGGGCATTCAAATCAGCGTGATCCAGGCCCGCACGGTGGAAGCGCGCGATCATCCGCCCGGCCTCCTCCCATGGCGCGCCGCGCCCGGCGACCTGCGCGTGGTCGGCCAGCGAGCGCACGTCTTCCAGCCGCTCCATCAGCAGTGCCGCCTTGTAGCGCAGGCCTTCGCGCATGTAGAACGCCGCGTAGGGGCGCGGCACCGGCAGCTTCTGCGCGATCAGCTCGCGCATCAGGCGAAACTCGGCAAAGCTGCGCGTCCGGTTGGCACCACGCCACAAATAGCTGCTGTGGCTGATCTTGGCGGCGACACCGCCGCGCAGGTACTGGCGCAACACGCTGCGACCGAACGGCGCGTCGATGAACCATGCGCCGCCACGGCCGCCATCGCCCACCGGATGGGCCTTGCTGCCCCACTGCGCAGGCACGAACAAACCGGGATCGGCTTGCCGCAGGCGTTCGCGGTCGAACAGAATGGCGCCATAGCCGCGACCATCGCGGCAGGGCGTCAGCGCTTCAGTGGCGTCGAATGCGACCATCTTTACGAGTCTAACAACACATGCCTGCATCGTCGTCCCCGTTGTGTCTTTTGCGCCTCTCGGCACTGGGTGATGTCACCCATGTGGTGCCGCTGGTACGCACACTGCAGCGGGGGTTTCCGGGCACGCCACTGCACTGGGTGATCGACAAGGCCGGCCACAAGCTGCTCGACGGCCTGCCCGGGGTCAGTTTCCACGTCTACGACAAGAACAGCGGGTTGGCTGGAATGCGTGCGCTGCGTCGCGAATTTCCGCCTGGCCGTTTCGATGCCCTGCTGCAGATGCAGGTGGCCGCCCGCGCCAACCTGCTGTCAGCCTTCATCCCGGCCAAGCGCCGCATCGGCTACGACAAGTCACGCTCCAAGGACCTGCATGGGCTCTTCATCAATGAGCGCATCCCCGACCGCCCCGGCATCCATGTGCTCGATGCCATCGGCAGCTTCTGCGAGCCGCTGGGGCTGAAGCAGACCGAGGTCAGCTGGGACCTGGCCACACCACCGGAGGCGCATGAGTGGGCGCGCGCGCAGTGGGAGGAAGATGGCCGGCCGGTGTTGATGATCTCGCCCTGCTCCAGCCACCAGCGCCGCAACTGGTACGCCGAGCGCCACGCCGCGCTGGCCGACCACGCTGCAAGCCAGGGCTGGCGGGTGGTACTGTGCGGCGGACGCAGCGAGCTGGAACGCAGCACCAGCGACGCCATCCTCGCCGCGATGAAGCACCCGGCGCTGGACCTGGTCGGCAAGGACACGCTCAAGCAGTTGCCGGCCCTGCTGGCCCGCGCCTCGCTGCTGGTCACCCCGGACTCGGGGCCGATGCATATCGCCAATGCGGTCGGCACCAAGGTGCTGGGCCTGCATGCGGCCAGCAACCCAGCACGCAGCGGCCCGTATTCCGACCGCCGCTATTGCGTGGACCGTTATGACGATGCCGCCCGCCGCTATCTCAACAAGCCGGCCAGCGCGCTGAAATGGGGCACCAAGATCGAGTTCGACGACGTGATGTCGTTGATCACGGTGGAGGATGCGATTGCCGCGTTTGAGCGCTATCGCGCGGATCATCAAAGCTGACCAGTTGCAGGAGCCGCTTTTTTGTAGGAGCGGCGTAAGCCGCGAAGCTCGTGGATCAGCAGATGGCGGGAATTCCCAGCGCTGCAGCATGGTTAGC
>NZ_JBRREC010000123.1:0-11401 GCF_056760015.1 Stenotrophomonas sp. STEN029
GGCCCCCGGGGGGGGGGGTGGGGGGGGCGGGGGGGGGCCCCCCCCCCGCCCCCGGGTAACCCCCCCCCCCCCCGCGACAAGGGGATCCAGTTGTCTTCCAGATGATCGGTCACCGATCCCGGGTGCGCTGCGCTTACCCGGGCTACGTTCGGAGCGCCTTGCGCTTGCTCAGCGCTCCGCAGCGGGATTCTCTGTAATTGGCTGGCGCAGTGGATCGCTGCTGCCGGCTGACGCGCACTGGCCGTTGACGCAACTACAGCCCTGGATCTCGGCGAATCCACAGACACTCATCATGCCCTTGGCCTGGCAGCTGGCCTGCACCCCGGCCGGATCGGTGGGGCTGTTGACGTTGACGCAGGCCGGGTAATAGCCGCAGCAGTTGCCGACGTTCTTCACAGTGCAATCGGCGTCGACCTTGCAGCTGCTGTCGACCACGACGGGCGTGGCAGCAGGCTTGGCAGGTGTTGATTGTTCGCCGGCCGGGACCGGCGCGGGCGTTTGCGAGGTGACCGGCGCAGTGGCAGCCGGTGAGCTGCAGGCGGTGACGGCGAGCAGCAGGCAGAGCAGCAGTGACAGACGGAACATGGGTGGAATCCTGTTCTGGGCACGCGGCCATGGTAGCCGCGGCCCATGTGAGCAGGGGGTTACCGGGCTGTCAGCCGGCAACCCCGCCCATCCTGATCAGGCCGACCAGGTATCGCGCAGGGTCACGCTGCGGTTGAACACCGGCTTGGCCGGGGTGTGGTCGCGGCGGTCGGCGACGAAGTAGCCGGTGCGCTCGAACTGGTAGCTCTGTTCCGGTGCGGCCAGGGCCGCGGCCGGTTCGACGTAGCCGGTGACGACCTTGCGCGATTCCGGGTTCAGGTAATCGCGGTAGGTCTTGCCGTCGGATTCATCGTCCGGGTTGGCCACCGAGAACAGGCGGTCGTACAGGCGCACTTCGGCTTCCACCGCGTGCTGGGCGCTGACCCAGTGGATGGTGCCCTTGATCTTGCGGTTGGCGCCTTCCATGCCCGGGCGCGATTCCGGGTCCAGCCAGCCGCGCAGCTCGACGATCTCGCCGGCCTCGTTCTTGATCACTTCATCGACGCGGGCGATGCCGGCGCCACGCAGGCGCACTTCGCCGCCCGGGACCAGACGCTTCCAACCCTTCGGCGGCACTTCGGCGAAGTCTTCGCGCTCGATCCACAGCTCACGCGAGAACGGCACGTCGCGGCTGCCGAAGCTTTCGTCCTTTGGGTGGTTGCTGAAGCTCAGTGATTCCTCGTGGCCTTCCGGCAGATTGGTCAGCACCAGCTTGAGCGGGTCGATCACCGCCATGCGGCGTGCGGCGGCGCTGTCCAGGTCTTCGCGCAGGGCGCCTTCCAGCACGCTGAAATCGATCAGCGAGTTCTGCTTGGAAATACCCACACGCTCGGCGAACAGGCGCATCGCTGCCGGGGTGTAACCACGACGGCGCAGGCCCTGCAGGGTCGGCATGCGCGGGTCTTCCCAGCCATCGACCAGGTTTTCGGTGACCAGCGCCATCAGCTTGCGCTTGCTCATCACCGTGTAGTTGATGTTCAGGCGCGAGAACTCGATCTGGCGCGGCTTGGCGGCTTCGCGCGGCAGGCCCTTGTCGACCAGCGGCTGGGTCAAGGCGTTGTCGTGGGCGTAGTCGACGTTGTCCACGCACCAGTCGTACAGCGGGCGGTGGTCTTCGAATTCCAGCGTGCACAGCGAGTGGGTGATGCCTTCCAGCGAGTCGCCCAGTGCATGCGCGAAGTCGTACATCGGGTAGATCGGCCAGGCATTGCCGGTGTTCTGGTGCTCGACGTGCTTGATGCGGTAGATCGCCGGGTCGCGCAGGTTGATGTTGCCGCTGGCCATGTCGATCTTGGCGCGCACGGTGCGGGCGCCATCGGCGAACTCGCCGGCGCGCATGCGCGCGAACAGGTCCAGGTTTTCCTCGACGCTGCGCTCGCGGTACGGCGAGGGGCGGCCCGGCTCGGTCAGCGAGCCGCGGTAGGCGCGCACTTCCTCGGCCGACAGGTCGCAGACATAGGCCTTGCCGTCGCGGATCAGCTTCTGCGCGGCCAGGTAATAGGCCTCGAAGTAGTCCGAGGCGTGGCGCAGCTCGTTCCACTCGAAGCCCAGCCAGCGCACGTCGTCCTGGATGGCCTGCACGTATTCCGGGTCTTCCTTGGCCGGGTTGGTGTCGTCGAAGCGCAGGTTGCAGACGCCGCCGAACTCGCCGGCGATGCCGAAGTTCAGGCAGATCGACTTGGCATGGCCGATGTGCAGGTAGCCATTGGGCTCGGGCGGGAAGCGGGTCTTGATGGCCGTGTGCTTGCCGCTGGACAGGTCCTCACGGACGATCTGACGGATGAAGTCCCTTTTTTCTGATGCCAAGGCATCAGTGGCGCGCTTTTCGGGGGCGTTTTCCGGCGTGGCAGCGGCAGGCGTGTTCTCGGACATGGGGGACGCAGCGTATTGAAGTAAACCGCAAGTTTAGCCGAGCCGGGCTGTGGTTGCCGGGACAGGGCTATGCTGGGCCATCCCACCGTATGGATTCGTACTGATGGACCGCCCCGTTCTGGTGATAGGCAACAAGAACTACTCGTCCTGGTCGCTGCGCCCATGGCTGCTGCTGCGCCATTTCGGGGTGGAGTTCGACGAGGTGCGGCTGGTCCTGGATACGCCGGGTTTTGCCAGCGAAGTGCTGCAGCATTCGCCCACCGGCAAGGTGCCGGCATTGCGTGATGGCGGGCTGCAGGTCTGGGATTCGCTGGCCATCTGCGAGTACGCCGACGAGCGCTGGCTGGGCGGACGTGGCTGGCCGGCCGACCTGGCCCAGCGCGCCGTGGCCCGGGCTGCTGCAGCGGAGATGCATTCAGGTTTCACCGGATTGCGCAGCCAGCTGCCGATGAACAGCCGCCGCCAGCCCGATGGCTACCGCTGGGACGCCGCTGCCCAAGCCGACATCAACCGTATCCGTGCGCTGTGGAGCGAGCTGCGCCGGCAGTATGGCGCGGGTGGGGACTTCCTGTTTGGTCAGTTCGGCATCGTCGATGCGATGTTCGCGCCGGTGGCGGTACGCTTCGACGGCTATGGCGTGGTCGCGGAAGGCGTTGCCGGCGAGTACCTGCAGGCACTGTTGGCGCTGCCGGCGCTGCGCGAGTGGCGCCAGGCCGGTGCTGTGGAAAGCGAGCACGTCGCCGCCACTGATGACCTGCGCCAGCCGGTTTGAACGGAGAATCCCATGCAGCTGATCTACCAGAGCAACAACCTGTTCGATGCGCATCTGGTCAAGCATGCGCTGGAGGATGCCGGCATCCCGGCCTTCGTGTTCGGTGAGTCCCTGCTGGGCGCGGGCGGCGAGCTGCCCTTGTTTGGCCTGCTGCGGGTCTGCGTGCCGGATTCGGCCAAGCCCGAGGCCGAGGACATCGTCGCCGCGCTGGGCTTGGACGATGGCCCCGCCGACCCCATCTTGGATGACGATGAAGCGCCGGGATTCCTCCCGGCCTGAGGAGCTGACATGTTGGGAATCGGCCAGGGAATACTGGGTATCGGCGCATTCAAGCAGCGCCTGCCGCGTCCGGAAGAAGCACTGCCGGGGCGGGACACGCCACTGCCGCTGCACAACCAGCATTTCGTCAACGGCCAGCCGCTGCAGGCCGATTTTGACGGGCTGCAGGTGCTGGACGTGGGCCTGGGCTGTTTCTGGGGCGCCGAGCGCAAGTTCTGGCAGCTGCCGGGTGTGGTGACCACGGCGGTGGGCTACCAGGGCGGTGTTACCCCGAACCCTACGTATGAAGAAGCCTGTTCCGGCCTTACCGGCCACACCGAAGTGGTGCGGGTGGTGTTTGACCCGGCCCAGGTGACGCTGGAAGCCGTGCTGCGCACCTTCTGGGAAAACCACGATCCCACCCAGGGCATGCGCCAGGGCAATGACACCGGCACCCAGTACCGCTCGGCGATCTACTGCCACACGCAGGAACAGTACGACGCGGCGATTGCCAGCCGTGCTGCCTACCAGCAGCAGCTGACTGCTTCTGGTTTCGGCGAGATCACCACCGAGATCCTGTTTCCGGCACCGCCGTTCTATTACGCCGAGGATTACCACCAGCAGTATCTGGCGAAGAATCCGAATGGCTATTGCGGCATCGGCGGCACTGGCGTGAGCTGCCCGATTGGTCTGGATGTCTGAACCATGAGTGCCACACCGCGCCGTTTATTGGTGGTGTGGCACAGCTTCACCGGCGCTACTGCGGCGATGGTTGACGCGTTGCTGCAGGGGGCACGCGAGAGTACCGGTGACGCGGTGCAGGTGATTGCCTTGCGCGCTGCAGATGCGGGTGCAGACGATGTGCTTGCCGCCGATGCGGTGGTGTTCGCCACGCCGGAGACATTGGCCTCGATGTGCGGGGCGATGAAGGATTTCTTTGATCGCAGCTATTACCCGCTGTTGGGGCGCTGCGAGGGCAAGCCGTATGCACTGCTGGTGTGTGCAGGCTCGGATGGTCAGCCGACGATTGCGCAGTTGCGCAGGGTGGCGTTGGGTTTGCGTTTGAAAGAAGTCGCAGAGCCGGTGCTGGTGTGTACGCAGGCACAGACGGCGGAGGCGATTGTTGCTGGGAAGAAGCTGCCCGAATCGCAGTTGGCGCGAGGCCGCGAGCTGGGCGCACTGCTCGCAGCAGGGCTGGAGCTCGGCGTGTTCTAGTTTTTAAAGCCCCTCTCCCTGTGGGAGAGGGGTTGGGGTGAGGGTAAGGGGCGAAGCCTCTTGTGGGCTGATATTGCCAGGCTTCGCACTTACCCTCATCCGGCCTTCGGCCAACTTCTCCCGGTGGGAGAAGGGAGTGGCCAGGTTTTGCTTTGGCTGTCAGCCGCCCAACTCATCCAAAATCCGCTGACGCAAAGTCTGCAGATCCTTCGCAAACGCCTCAATACCGGTAGCCAACTTCTCGGTAGCCATCGGATCGGCCGCCATGTCCGCATCGAACTTCGCTTCATCAATCGCAGCGACGTTCACCGCTTCGGCAGCACCAGCCACCAGCTTGCGCGGCAGCGCACCGAAGTCAGCATCCAGCTTCTCCAGCAGGTCCGGCGAGATCGTCAGGCGATCACAGCCAGCCAGCGCTTCAATCTGCGCGGTCGAACGGAACGAGGCACCCATCACCACTGTGTTGGAACCGCGACGCTTGAACTCGGCAAACACACCACGCACGAACACCACGCCCGGGTCTTCGTCGATGTTGGCCGGGGCCTGGCCGTTGGCCACGTACCAATCGAGGATGCGGCCAACAAACGGCGAGATCAGGAAGGATCCGGCTTCCGAGCAGGCCAGGGCCTGGGTCGGGTTGAAGATCAGGGTAAGGTTGCAGTCGATGCCTTCGGCCTGCAGCACGCGCGCGGCCTGCACGCCGGCCCAGGTCGCGGCGATCTTGATCAGCACCTTGCTGCGCGGCACGCCGGCCGCTTCGTACATGGCGATGAACTCGCGTGCCTTGGCAATCGTGGCCTCGGTGTTATGCGCCTGGTCGGCATCCACCTCGGTGGACACGCGGCCCGGCACCAATTCGGCCAGCATGGTGCCGACGCCGACCGTCAAACGATCAACCACGGCATTGGCGATGGCCTGCTTGTCACCGGATTGGGCGCGGCCCCACTGCAGCTCGCGCTCGATCAGGCCGGCATAGACCGGCAGGTCGAGGGCTTTCTTCACCAGCGTCGGGTTGGTGGTGCAGTCGACCGGACGCAGGCGCTTGATGGCATCGTAATCACCGGTATCGGCGACGACGACGGACAGTTCGCGCAGCTGGGCGAGCTTGGAGGGGGCCTGGGACATCATGGTTTCCTGTTGCAGGTGCGGCGCAGTGCGCTCAGCGGTGGAAATCGCCAGCCGCTTCGGGCTGGTAGTGAACGGCGGTGACGCGCAGGCGCAGCTTGCGGCCGCCCGGTGCGGTCCAGTCGATGGTCTGGCCAACCGACAAGCCCAGCAGGGCGCTGCCGACCGGTGCCAGCACGGACACGCGGCCCTTGTCGAAGTCCGCTTCGTGCGGATAGACCAGGGTCAGGGAATGTTTTTCGTTGTGCAGTTCGTCTTCGCAGTCCACACGGGAGTGCATGGTGACGATGCCTTCGGGGATTTCTTCCGGCGGCAGCACCTGCGCGCGCTCAAGTTCCTGCGCAAGGGCAACAGCGGCCGGGTGCCGGCTCAGCGCCGGGGAGTCCAGCAGGGCCTCAAGGCGGGCCATGTCACGGGTGGAAACAACGATGGATGGTGGCAGACCGCTTTGGCTGGTCATGGGAATTCCTTATCTGATTGAAGAGCAAGCAAAAGGCGACGCTTTGTCGGCGCCGCCCGGATTTCGATTGTGCTGGTGAAGCGGGCCGTCGGCGGCCCTGTGAAGATCATGGGGCCGGTGCGGCCCGGATGCAATGTGGAGGAGGGTGGTATTCAGGTTTTGGGGGGCTGCGGAGAGCACCCCCTCCCCAGCCCTCCCCTCCGCCTGCGGCGCAAGGGAGGGAGTCAAGCCTTGCCCCCTCCCTTGCACGCAGCGTAGGGGAGGGCCAGGGAGGGGTAAGCCTTTAAGCTTGAACCCGCGCCGGTTCAGCCGGCGCCTCCAACAATCCCGCCGGCAGCTGTTTGAACAACTGCGAGAACTGCTCCAGGAACGCGCCCATCGCCGAGCTGCGGCGCCAGACCATGCCGATCCTGCGGTTCGGTTGCGGATTGCCCGCAAACGGGATCAACCGCACGTTCTCCGAACGCGCCACCGGCGGCTTCACCGCCAGCATCGGCAGCAGGGTGACACCCACATTCGCCGCCACCATCTGCCGCAGGGTTTCCAGGCTGGTGGCCTGGAACTCGGATTTCTCAAGCGCGCCGGCCATATGGCAGACATCCAGCGCCTGATCGCGCAGGCAATGGCCGTCCTGCAGCAGCAGCAGGCGCTGGTCGGACAGGTCATCCAGCGTCAGCGAGGGATGGTTGGTCAGCGGATGGCCTTCCGGTGCGGCCAGCACGAAGGGTTCCTCGAACAGGAATTCGGTGTGCAACTGCTCGTCGGCGATTGGCAGGGCCAGTAGTGCGGCATCGAGCTGGCCGTTGCGCAGCTGCGCCAGCAACACATCGCTCTTTTCCTCGACCAGCAGCATCTCCAGCTGCGGGAAGCGCTGGCGGATTGCAGGTACCACGTGCGGCAGCAGATACGGGCCGAGGGTCGGGAAGATTCCCAAACGCACGGTGCCGGCTTCCGGGTCACGGGCGCGGCGTGCGGCTTCCTTCATCTGTTCCACTTCGGCCACGATGCTGCGCGCCCGCGCGGCGGCCTCGCGGCCGGCCGGGGTCAGCATCACCTTGCGCGGCGCGCGCTCCACCAGCGGCACGCCCAGCTCTTCTTCCAGCTTCTTGATCTGGGTGGACAGGGTGGGCTGGCTGACGAAGCTGGCCGCAGCGGCACGGCCGAAGTGTTTGTGCTCGGCCAGCGCCACCAGGTATTTCAGGTCACGAAGGTTCATGTCGGGCTCCCGGCTATCACCTTCTCCCTTCGGGAGAAGGTGCCCCGAAGGGGCGGATGAGGGTTGGCGAAGTCCACGGATTTCGTGGGAGCAATGGGTTTCACCCTTACCCTCACCCCAACCCCTCTCCCGGTGGGAGAGGGGCTTTGAGCATCAGGCGGTTGCTGCCTCTACCGCTGCAGGCTGCAGTACCGGCGTACGGATCAGATGATCGAAGGCACTGAGTGCGGCGGTCGAGCCGGCGCCCATCGCGATGATGATCTGCTTGTACGGCACCGTGGTGCAGTCGCCGGCCGCAAACACGCCCGGCACATTGGTCTGGCCGCGATCATCGATGATGATCTCGCCGCGACCGCTGAGCTCCACCGTGCCACGCAGCCACTCGGTGTTCGGCAGCAGGCCGATCTGCACGAAGATGCCTTCCAGCTCGACCCGGTGCGAATCGCCGCCGACGCGGTCGGTATAGACCAGGCCGTTGACCTTCTGGCCGTCGCCCAGCACTTCGGTGGTCTGTGCGTTGAGCACCACCTTCACGTTGGGCAGGCTGTTGAGCTTGGCCTGCAGCACCTGGTCGGCACGCAGCTTGCTGTCGAACTCGAACACGGTGACGTGGCTGACGATGCCGGCCAGATCGATGGCTGCTTCCACGCCGGAGTTGCCGCCGCCGATCACCGCCACGCGCTTGCCCTTGAACAACGGACCGTCACAGTGCGGGCAGTAGGCCACGCCCTTGTTGCGGTACTCGTCCTCGCCCGGCACGTTCATCTGCCGCCAGCGGGCGCCGGTGGACAGGATCACCGTCTTGGACTTCAGCGAAGCACCGTTCTCCAACTGCACCTCGACCAGCCCATCGGCACCGGCCGGCACCAGCTTGGCCGCGCGCTGCAGGTTCATGATGTCCACCTCGTACTCACGTACGTGGGCTTCCAGCGCAGCGGCCAGCTTCGGGCCTTCAGTGTGCTGCACCGAGATGAAGTTCTCGATCGCCATGGTGTCCAGCACCTGGCCGCCGAAACGCTCGGCAGCCACACCGGTGCGGATGCCCTTGCGTGCGGCATAGATCGCCGCCGCCGCACCGGCCGGGCCACCGCCCACCACCAGCACGTCGAATGCATCCTTGGCCTTGATCTTCTCGGCCTCGCGGGCAACCGCGCCGGTGTCGAGCTTGGCGACGATCTGCTCCAGGCTCATGCGGCCGGAGTCGAACATCTCGCCACCCTGGAACACCATCGGCACTGCCATCACCTGGCGCTGTTCCACTTCCTGCTGGAACGTACCGCCCTCGATCACCGTGGTGCTGATCTTCGGGTTCAGGATCGCCATCAGCGCCATCGCCTGCACCACGTCCGGGCAGTTGTGGCAGGTCAGCGACATGTAGACGTCGAAGCTGTACTCGCCGTCGATCGCGGTGATGCTGTCGATGACGTCCTGCGCGACCTTCGGCGGATGGCCGCCGGTCCACAGCAGGGCGAGCACCAGCGATTCGAATTCGTGGCCCAGCGGAAGGCCGGCGAAACGCACGCCGTGGTTCTGGCCTTCGCGGACGATCATGAAGGAAGGCTTGCGCGCATCGTCGCCGGATGTGTCCAGCGTGATCTTGCCGCCGCCGGCCGCGACGATATCGTCAAGCAGGCCGCGCATGTCCTGGCTGGCGCTGCTGTCGTCGAGCGAGGCGATCAGGCGCAGTGGCTGGCGCAGCAGGCCCATGTACTGCTGCAGCTGGGTCTTGAGGCTGTCGTCGAGCACGGTCAACTCCTTCGTTGAGGCAAAGCGGGGGAGTGACGCCCCTGCATGAAGCGGGGCGCCAGTAAAAAGTAGGGGTGAACCGCAGCGGGCTGCGTGGCGTGCGGGCGTGGTGCTGGCTGGCATCAACACGCTGCGGTTCACCCCCACGCCCGCCGCGAGGGCGGGGTGGGAGTGCCATGACGATGAACCTTGTATCTGGTTCATCACCACCGGCTGACTGGGACTTAGATCTTGCCGACCAGGTCCAGCGACGGGGTCAGGGTCTTTTCGCCCTCCTTCCACTTGGCCGGGCACACTTCGTTCGGGTGTGCGGCGGTGAACTGGGCAGCCTTCAGCTTGCGCAGGGTTTCGGACACGTCACGGGCGATCTCGTTGGAGTGGATTTCCGAGGTCTTGATCACGCCTTCCGGGTTGATCACGAAGGTGCCACGCAGGGCCAGGCCTTCTTCCGCAATGTGCACGCCGAAGGCGTTGGTCAGCTGGTGGGTCGGGTCGCCGACCAGCGGGAACTTGGCCTTGCCCACGGCCGGTGAGGTTTCGTGCCACACCTTGTGCGAGAAGTGGGTATCGGTGGTCACGATGTAGACCTCGGCACCGGCCTTCTGGAACTCGGCATAGTTGTCAGCGGCGTCTTCGATCTCGGTCGGGCAGTTGAAGGTGAAGGCTGCCGGCATGAAGATCAGGACCGACCACTTGCCCTTCAGCGATTCGTCGGTGACTTCAATGAACTTGCCGTTGTGGAACGCATTGACCTTGAACGGCTGGACCTGGGTGTTGATAAGGGACATGAAGTTTCCTCTTGGGTGTAGGGCGGGGTGAATCGTTGGAGCAAAGACTAATAGGCAGAAACTAATAAAACAAATGAATTGGATGCATCGTATCAATAGATAAAGTCTATCAATTGATGCTCCGGAACTGCCTCAAGGCCTGATATCGGGTGCTTTGCGGGCTTTCCAAGCCATCCGGGGCCAAGCTGAACGGCGTGGCATAGACAGGATTAATCCCAAGGCAAGGATCATGGCGGTAGGCAGGGACGGGTGCGCTGACTATCCTCGCCCTCCTGAACGAACCCGCGAAGAGGTAATGCAGTGTCCACGTTGAAGGTTGCCGAGCTGTTGCGGGAGGCCGCTGCACGCCTGCCGGGTGAAGATGCCCGCCATGAGGCCGAGCAGTTGCTGATCCACGTGCTGGGCGTGGAGCGGGCCTGGTTGTTCTCACATGCCACCGACGAGGTGGATGCCGACGCGGTGGAGCGCTTCGAGGTGCTGCTGGCGCGCCGTGCCGAGGGCCATCCGCTGGCCTATCTGACCGGCCGTCGCGGCTTCTGGACCCTGGACCTGCAGGTCAACACGGCGACCCTCATTCCGCGTCCGGAAACCGAGCTGCTGGTCGAGCAGGCGCTGGCACGGTTGCCGGCCGACGACATGGTGCGGGTGGCCGACATGGGCACCGGCAGTGGCGCGGTCGCCTTGTCGATCGCCAGCGAGCGGCCTTTGGCCACGGTGATGGCGACCGATGTGCTGGGCCCGACCCTGGCGATGGCGGTGAAGAACGCACAGGCGCACGGTCTGGAAAATGTGTGGTTCCGGCGTGGGCATTGGTATACGGCGCTGGGTGCGGATCGCTTCGACATGATCGTCAGCAACCCGCCGTATATCGCCGCAGGTGATCCACATCTGGTGCAGGGGGACCTGCGTTTCGAGCCGCCGCCGGCCCTGGCCTCGGGTCCGGATGGTCTGGATGCGATCCGCGAGATCATTGCCGGCGCGCATGAGCATCTGGTGCCCGGTGGTTGGTTGCTGCTGGAGCACGGCTGGGATCAGGGCGAGGCGATCCGCGCGCTGCTGGAACAAGCCGGGTTTGCGGAGGCGCAGACGGTGCAGGACCTGGAGCAGCGTGATCGGGTGACTCTGGGTCGTTGGCCTGGTTGAGGTTGTTGCTGTCGCTGCTGTCGCTGCTGTTGTTGCTGTTTCTGTTGCTGCTGCTCTTGCTCTTGCTCCTGCTCCTGCTCTCGCCGTTGCTGCCGTTGTCGGCTCTCGCTTCTGCTTTGGCTCGTCATTCCCGCGAAGGCGGGAATCGCTCTGGCTCTGGCTCTGGGCTCTGGGCTCTGGCTCTTGCTCCCAAATCAAATGCAGAAGCAAAAGCAAAGACC
>NZ_JBRREC010000124.1:0-10882 GCF_056760015.1 Stenotrophomonas sp. STEN029
CCCAAACAAATTTGTTTTTTTTTTTCGGGGGGGCCCCCCGCGGTTTCGCTGACGGTGCTTAAATACCGTATATTTATGAAATCTCACGAACCACCGGCTTCGCGGCTTACGCCGCTCCTACAACACCCCCGGTGAGCACGCTCCAGTACCCCGTAACCGCCGGGCTCAAAGCTCCTGGCCGAACATGATCCTGTGGCCGTCGATCGTGCGCACTCCAAACTCGCGCATGCCCCAGGGCTTGTCAGCGAGCGGCTGGGTGAATTCCGCGCCCGCCGCTTGGTACTCATCAAACAGACTGCTGGCGTCTGCCACGGTTATGTAGCCATACCAGGAGTGATCACCAAGCGCATGCGGCGGCGTAGCGTCGATGCATTCGCCCAGCATCACCCGGAAGCTGCCGCGCGACATGAAACTCCAGCCGGGCGCGGTGAAATCCATCTGCAGGCCGAGCACTGAAGCGTAGTAATCGGTGGACTTGGCCAGATCCTGTACGGCGAGGGTGAAGCGCACATCGGTGAAGTCGCTCATCTCATCTCCTGCGGCGTGATATCAGCCATCGCGCGTTGACTCCGGTTACAGCTCCTGGACGTAGGCTTTGGTGTCCGAATCTGGCGGGCAGTGCCGCCTTCATGGATGCAGCATGCAGCTCCCATGTCGATTGGAGCTTACATGAAGCAGCTACATGGAAAGGTTGCGATCATCACCGGTGCCAGTTCCGGTATTGGCCGTGCTGCAGCAGTGTTGTTCGCCGCAGAAGGCGCGGCCCTTGTGCTGGGAGCGCGTCGCGCTGCCGAGTTGGATCGGCTTGTCGCGGAGATTGCCGGAAGTGGCGGCACTGCGGTGTGTCTGCCGGGCGATGTCTGCGAAGAGGCCTATGCAAAGGCCTTGGTCGATCTGGCGTTGGATCAGTACGGTCGGCTGGACGTGGCCTTCAACAACGCAGGCATGATGGGGCCGTTGGGACCGACACCCGGGCTGGCGCTGGCCGATTGGCAGCGCACGCTGGATACCAACCTCACCGCGATGTTCCTGGCTGCCAAGCACCAGGTGCCGGCGATGCTGCGCGGCGGCGCTGGCAGCCTGATATTCACCTCAACCTTCGTCGGCCATACGGTGGGCTTCGCCGGGGCTGCGGCCTATGCCGCCAGCAAGTCGGGGATCATCGGCCTGACCCAGGCATTGGCCTCGGAGTTCGGACCGCAGGGTCTACGGGTCAATGCCTTGTTGCCTGGCGGCACCGATACCCCGATGGCGCATGAAATGAATGGTTCGCCAGAAGCGATGGCGCAGGTGGCACAGCTGCATGCATTGAAGCGTATTGCTGATCCGCGCGAATTGGCGGCGGCGGCGATGTTCCTGGCCTCGGACCAGTCGTCATTCATGACTGGCGCGGCGATGTTGGTGGATGGTGGGGTTTCCATCCATCGCGGCTGATGCGGGGGCGCATGCGAAACGGGCGCCGAGAGGCGTCTGCTCGCTCTGCTTGGCCGGAGTGCATGGAGCTGCTGAAACTCCCGCACTCCCAGAACAGGAGTCGGCGAGCAAGCTGCCTGGCTTGCCGATCAATGGATCGGGATATGCAGTTCCATCTGCGATTCCGGATCGAACGGATCGTCAAAGCGTGCGTCGTAGCGTTCCAGGTCAACGCCGTCTTTTGCCTGTAGACCGTGATCGGCCAGCAGGTGATCGTAGATTGCCTGGAACGTTGCGCTGATCTGCGGCGCAGTGCCAGTGTGGGTATAAACGGCATAGCGTTGCGCAGGAACCTGGACGCGGACCATGCCTTCCGGGATGACGGCTATCTCGCTCACCTCGAAACCGGTGATGTAGCGCAGCGTGCGGTCGGCCTGCGGTATGCAGACGCCGTAGCTGACGACGGGATCGATCTTGCCGGTGACTTCATTCTCGCGCGGGATGAAGCGTTGCCAGAGCTCGGCATAGCCATCTTCGCCTTCGCTGAAGATTGCTTCCATGCCGATGACGTTGAAGGCCGGGCGCTCGATGAGGGTGGGTTGCATGGAGAGGCTTCTTGCTGGAGGGGAGCTTTGTGTGCCGAAAGTGGTTGCCGTGGGGAGCTTGGTGGTCGCCTGTCAGTGTCCTTGCTGTGCGCGGCGATAAGCGACCAGCGCATTGGCGTGGCCATGGCCGAGTTTGTGCTGCTCCTTGAGGAATGCCACTTGCTCCATGTGCTTCCTGTCCTTGACCGTGTCAAGCAGCTGCAGCCAATGTTCAACCGGCTTGCCGTAAGTCTTCTCGATGGACGGGAAATACGATGCCGGCCCTTGGACTTTTTCATTGCTGGTCATCTGCGTTTCCTTGAAGGAGCGGGGCTGGGCAATGATGCGGCAAAGCCTGCCTGTTGGCGACTCAGTTGGCGCCTGCCTGCAGGATCTCCGTGATGCGTGTCTTGGCGGTGTGAATGAAAGCTGCCAGTGGAGCGGCAGGCCAGCGGGGAGGGCTGTCGGTCGGCGCGAGATACTCCTGCCGTGCCTGCCTGATAACGGCGTGATGCTGCTCCGGTAGATGCTGCAGCAGCCACTCCGCGGCGACATCCTTCGGCGCGATGCTTCCGGTCTGTGCGCTGTACCAGATGCGTGCCAATGTGAGCACGATGTTTGCCTCCTCGCCGTGCCAGTCGTCTGCGGTGTTCCATAGCACCAGGGTGTCAGCCAGTGCCTGCTTGAAGTCCTGTCCTGGCACTGGAGGCAGCAGTTCGGTGAGGGCGGGGCCATGCAAGGCGATGCTGTGCTGATGGGCCTTGGTCAGGAGGATGGCGAGATCGGGATCCTGCATGGGCGGTTCCAGGATGCCGGCAAGGATGTCGTGTCGCAGCCATTCGCCGAACTGCAGCTCGCGCCGCGCTGGATGGCGCCAAGGCGTCACTTCGGCTTGTGCGATTACCGTCGCTTCCAGCGCACGCAGTGTTGGATGCTGGCCAGGCGGCGCCGAGATCGCCAGCAGGTCGCGTTGCAGATATCGCAAGGTGGCGGTGTCGGGATGCTGGGCCACGATCACCAGCAGGTCGATGTCGCTGAGTGGCTTCAAACCACCGTCGAGCGCGGAGCCGTACAGGTAAATGGCGATGAGGTTGGCTGCCAGTTGCTGCTGGATCACCTCGCAGGCGAGGGTGAGCTGTGTGGTGATGGCTTCAGGGACAGGCGCAGTCATGGCGTCGGGCAGGCAATCGTGTCGGGTCGATTGTGCCGCAAACAGAACGGGCGCCTTGCGGCGCCCGTTCCTTGCAAAGCTTGCCCTCACTCCATCCCTTCCAGCGTGCGCGAGAAGACTGTAGTGCCGAGCCATGCTCGGCAGGAGCTTTACCGGCTGAAGCTGCCCTCACCTCAACCCCTCTCCCGCGGGCGGGAGAGGGGCTAAAGCAGGGCAGGGCAAATCAAATCAGTAGCGGTAGTGGTCCGGCTTGAACGGGCCGTCGACCGGCACGCCGATGTAGTCGGCCTGTTCCTGGCTCAGGGTGGTCAGCTTCACGCCGATCTTCTCCAGGTGCAGACGGGCAACTTCTTCGTCCAGCTTCTTCGGCAGCAGGTACACCTTGTTCTGGTAGCTGTCCTTGTTCGCCCACAGGTCGATCTGTGCGAGCGTCTGGTTGGCAAACGAGTTGGACATCACGAAGCTCGGGTGGCCGGTGGCGCAGCCGAGGTTGACCAGGCGGCCTTCGGCCAGCAGGAAGATCGCGTTGCCGTTCGGGAAGATGTACTTGTCCACCTGCGGCTTGATGTTGACGTGCTGCACGCCCTTGTAGGCCACCAGTGCATCGACCTGGATTTCATTGTCGAAGTGACCAATGTTGCAGACGATGGCCTGGTCCTTCATCGCGCTCAGGTGCTCGATGCGGATGATGTCCTTGTTGCCGGTGGTGGTGACGTACAGGTCGGCACGGCCCAGGGTGGATTCGATGGTGTTGACCTCGAAGCCTTCCATCGCGGCCTGCAGGGCGCAGATCGGGTCGATCTCGGTGACCACGACGCGCGCGCCGTAGGCACGCAGCGAGGCAGCGCAGCCCTTGCCGACGTCGCCGTAGCCGCAGACCACGGCAACCTTGCCGGCCAGCATCACGTCCATCGCGCGCTTCAGGCCATCGGCCAGCGACTCGCGGCAGCCGTACAGGTTGTCGAACTTGCTCTTGGTGACCGAGTCGTTGACGTTGATCGCCGGGATCAGCAGGGTGCCGGCCTGGGCCAGCTGGTACAGGCGGTGCACGCCGGTGGTGGTCTCTTCGGAGACGCCCTTCCAATCCTTTACCACGCGGCCCCAGTAACCCGGGCGCTCGGTGGCAACGCGCTTGAGCAGGTTCTTGATGACCTGTTCTTCGTGCGAGGAAGCCGGTTCGTTGACCCAGTTGCTGCCGTTCTCGAGCTCGTAGCCCTTGTGGATCAACAGGGTGACGTCGCCGCCGTCATCGACCACCAGCTCCGGACCGGTCAGGGTGCCATCGGCCAGGGTGAAGGTCAGCGCGTCCAGGGTGCAGTCCCAGTATTCTTCCAGCGACTCACCCTTCCAGGCGAACACCGGCGTGCCGGTGGCGGCAATCGCAGCGGCTGCGTGGTCCTGGGTCGAGAAGATGTTGCACGAGGCCCAGCGCACGTTGGCGCCGATGTCCTTCAGGGTCTCGATCAGTACCGCGGTCTGGATGGTCATGTGCAGCGAGCCGGTCACGCGCACGCCCTTCAGCGGCAGCTCGGCCTGGTACTTGCGGCGGATCGACATCAGGCCCGGCATTTCGTGCTCGGCGATGTCCAGTTCCTTGCGGCCCCAATCGGACAGCGAGATATCGCGGATCTTGTAATCACCTTCCTGCGAGAAGGTAGCGGCAACAGCGTTCATTTAGAGCTCCGGTGTGGTGCGAGCAGGCTCGCGTTCGCCGGGCGCCGTTGTTGCGTGAAAGCCGTCCGAGCCTGGCCGTTGGTGAAATCCATGCAAGAGCATGGGCGGCGGTGGACAGGTCCACCCAACGGTCGCAGCGCCCCTCGGAACGGGCTGCCCAGTATATCGCGGCCAGCTGTCAGCGCTGCGGGCCCAACCAACGGCAGGGGCCACGGGCGAGGGGGATTGTTAAGTTGGGGGATTGTTTCCGTCCAATAGGAATGCGCCATGAATCTGTCTCCCCACCGCCGCCGCCGTGCTTCAGCCGCACTGGTGTTGTGCGCCGGCCTGCTGCTGGCAGTACCACCGGTCATGGCGCTGACCCCGCCTGCGGCGCAGAAGGGCGCCCAGCAGGGTGAAGGCTACCGGCTGCCGTCGGCCGCGCTGCAGGCGGTGGTGGATGCTCCGCGCGCGCCCAGCCTGTACCTGTCGCCCAAAGGGGACCTGACTGCGCTGCTGCAGATCCCGGCGCTGCCATCGATCGCACAGGTCGCGGCCCCGGAGCTGAAGCTGGCCGGCCTGCGCATCCACCCCAAAACCGTGTCCGACAGCCGTTTCTCGTTCGGCAGTAAGCTGTGGTTGGCGTCCAACATCGATGGCAAGGAGCGCCAGATCACCGGCCTGCCGCAGCCGCTCTCGGTGGCCGCACTGACATGGTCGCCGGACCAGAAGTACTTGGCCTTCAACCAGCTGGACCCGGCGACCGGGGCCAATGAACTGTGGTTGGTGGACGTGCAGGCTGGCAGTGCGCGCCGTGTTGCCGAGCGCCTGAACAGCATTGTCGGTACCGGCTATGCATGGTTGCCGGGCAGCGACGCGCTGCTGGTCATGCAGCGTCCGGCAGGCCAGGGGGCACCGCCGCAGGCCGATGGCGTGCCGACCGGCCCGGCCGTGCAGCAGACCGAGGTCGGCCAGGGCGTGCGCTCGGTGCGGACCTACCAGGACATGTTGAAGAACGAAGACGACGCGCGCCTGTTCGAGTACTACCTGCAGGCACAGCCGGTGCGGGTGTCGATCAACGGCGACAGTACCCCGGTTGGTACAGCCGGCATCTATCTGGGACTGTCAGCCTCGCCCGACGGCAAGTACCTGTTGAGCCAGCGCGTGCAGCGGCCGTTCTCCTATGCGGTGCCGGTCAGCCGCTTCCCACGCAACATTGAAGTACTGGATGCCAAGGGCAAGCTGGTGCACACCGTGGCGCGTCTGCCGCTGGTGGATGGCCTGCCGACCGGCAACGATGCGGTGCCCACCGGCGTGCGTTCGATCAGCTGGCGCGCGGATGCACCGGCTTCGCTGGTGTGGGCTGAGGCACAGGATGGCGGTGACCCCTCGCGTGAGGCCAAGGTGCGCGATGCGGTGCTGCTGCAGGCCGCGCCGTTCGACAAGCCGCCGGTGACGCTGGCGCAGCTGGGCTCGCGCTACGCAGGGGTTACCTGGGCCAATGGCGAATTGGCGCTGCTGGATGAGTACTGGTGGAAGAGCCGTCAGGTGAAGCAGTGGAAGATCGCCCCGGACCATCTGGATCAGGCAGCAACATTGTTGGTACAGCGTTCGGAAGATGACCGCTATGGCGACCCGGGTGAACCGGTGTTGAGCACCGACGCAGCTGGCCGTTCACGGTTGCAGCTGAGTGCCGATGGCAACAGCTTCTACCGTATCGGCGAGGGCGCGTCGGCCGAAGGCGATCGTCCGTTCCTGGATCGCGTCGAGCTTTCCAGCGGCAAGAGCGAGCGTGTGTTCCAGTCCCAGGCGCCGTACTACGAAATGCCCTTGAGCATCAGCGAAGGCGAGGGTGGCCGCATCCTCACCTACCGTGAATCCAATGACGTACCGGCCAATCTGGTTGCCCGCGGCTTGGCACAGGACGCGCAGCCGGTCGAGCTGACCCACTTCGCCCATCCGCTGCCGCAGCTGCGTGGAGTGAAGAAGGAACAGATCCGTTACAAGCGGGCTGACGGTGTTGAACTCACCGCCGACTTGCTGCTGCCGCCAGGTTATGACGCCAAGAAGGATGGCCCGCGCCCGGTGCTGATGTGGGCTTACCCGGCGGAGTTCAAATCCGCGGCCGATGCCAGCCAGGTCAGCGGTTCCAAGTATCGCTTCAACGCCATCAGCTATTGGGGTCCGCAGGCCTTCCTGGCCAAGGGCTATGTGGTGCTGAACAACCCGACCATGCCGATCGTTGGTGAAGGCGACACCGAGCCGAACGACACCTATGTGCAACAGTTGGTTGCCAGTGCGCAGGCCGCGGTCGATGAAGTGGTGAAGCGTGGCGTCGGCGACCGTGAGCGCATTGCGGTGGGTGGCCATTCCTACGGCGCCTTCATGACTGCCAACCTGCTGGCGCATACGCGTCTGTTCAAGGCTGGCATTGCGCGCTCGGGTGCGTACAACCGCACGCTGACGCCGTTCGGCTTCCAGGCCGAAGAACGCAACTACTGGCAGGCGCAGGAGGTGTACCAGAAGATGTCGCCGTTCAATTACGCCGACAAGATCAAGGACCCGATCCTGTTCATCCACGGCGTTGACGACAACAACTCCGGCACCTTCCCGATCCAGAGCGAGCGCATGTTCGCCGCGGTGAAGGGCTTGGGCGGCACCTCACGTCTGGTGATGCTGCCGAACGAGTCGCATGGTTACCGCGCACGCGAATCGATCATGACCATGCTGGCTGAAAGCGAAGACTGGCTGGACCGTTGGTTGGGTGCAGAAGCCGGCAAGAAGCGCTGACGAACGGCTCCCTCCCTTTTGCACGTAGTGCGAAGGGGAGGGTTGGGGAGGGGTAGCCTTTGGCGCCTTCCTGTAGTGCCGAGCCATGCTCGGCAGGGGCGTTACCGGCCAAAGCAATAAAGCCGCCCTCACCCCAACCCCTCTCCCGCAAGCGGGCGAGGGGCTTTGAGCAAGAGCGAAGCAACGTAGTGCCGAGCATGGCTCGGTACTACAGGTGAAGCGCTGTATCGTCATGTCCTCGAATTGACTGATCCTGCGCACCGTTCTGTCCAAAAGGACAGCTGCCAGACAACATTCAAATGCAACTGTTTCAGGTTTGGTGCACTGCAAAATTGTGCTGATTTTTGCGGTAGGCTTGACGGGTTTCCGCTCTCCAGGCTCTACGTCTTCGATGAACGAGTACCGCAGCAGCGTTGTCTTCGCCACCCCCGACCTGCCACTGCGCGACGATGTACGCCGCCTCGGCACACTGGTTGGTGATCTGATTTCCGAACAGGTATCGCCCGGTTTCCTCGACGAGGTGGAAGACGTGCGCACGGCGGCGATTGCCCGCCGTGAAAGCCAGGCGCCGTTGGCTCCGCTCAGCGCGCAGTTGGCCGGGCGTTCGCCGCGTGATGCCGAAGCGCTGGTGCGCGCTTTCAGTACCTACTTCCAGGTGGTCAACATCGCCGAGCGCGTGCATCGCATCCGCCGCCGTCGTGACTACCAGCGCGCAGGCACCAAGCGCCCGCAGCCGGAAGGCCTGCATGACGCGCTGCTAGCGCTGAAGGCGCAGGGGGTGACGCCGGAAGAACTGGCGCAGTGGCTGCCGCAGATCGACATTGAGCCGGTATTCACCGCGCACCCGACCGAAGCCGTGCGCCGCGCGCTGCTGGAAAAAGAACAACTGATGGTTGCCGCGTTGGTCGACAACCTCGACGGGCAACGCACGCCCGGCGAGCAGGCTGCCGATGCCGCACGTTTCCGCATGGCCTTGACTGCCTCCTGGCAGACCGCCGATTCCTCGCCGGTGCGGCCAACCGTGGACGACGAGCGCGAGCATGTCGGTTTCTACCTGACCCGCGTGCTGTACCGGGTCATCCCGGTGTTCTACGAATCGCTGGAACAGGCGCTGCGCGACACCTGGGGCCGAACCCTGCCGTTGCCGCGCCTGCTGCGCTTTGGTACCTGGGTGGGTGGCGACATGGACGGCAATCCGAACGTGGATGCCGGCACCATCACCAACACCTTGAACGCCCAGCGCAGCGCGGTGCTCGGCCTGTACCTGAAAGACATGGTGGCGCTGGCCAGCCTGCTCAGCCAATCGACCGAACTGGTTGGTGTGAGTGCCGAAGTTCAGGCGCGTGTGCAGGAGTACCAGCAACTGCTGCCGCAGGTGAAGTCGCGCCCGCGTCATGCCGACATGCCGTACCGCCTGCTCAACGACCGCATGCGCGCGCGCCTGCAGGCGACATTGGAAGACGCTCCGGGTGCATATGCGTCACCGGAAGAGTTCATCCACGACATCCAGCTCATCCTCGACAGCCTCGAGGCCAACAAGGGCAAGCACGCTGGTTGGTTCTCGGTGCGGCGTCTGCTGTGGCGCGTGCGCACCTTTGGTTTCCATCTGGCGCGTCTGGATGTGCGCCAGGAATCCAGTGTGCATTCGCGCGCGCTGGCCGAGGTGCTGGGCGGGCAGGAGGCATTCGACGCGCTGGGCGATGCGGCGCGTGCGCAGTTGCTGTCGCCGTACGCCGCAGGCACCGAAGTGCTGGCGCGTGGCGAGGATGAAGCCGGGCAGCGACTGGACAAGGTGTTCGCTGCATTGGCCGATGCACGCCGTCGTCACGGTGCGGATGCGTTGGGCAGCTACATCATCTCGATGGCACATGATCGCGGCGACGTGCTCGCGGTGCTGGCGTTGGCGCGTCGTGGTGGTCTGGTCGATGCGGATGGCGCAGTACCGTTGGACATCGCGCCGTTGTTCGAAACCGTCGACGACCTGCAGCGTGGCACCGCTACACTGCGTGATCTGCTTGCCGATCCGGTTTACCGCACCCATCTTGCCGCGCGCGATGACGTGCAGATGGTGATGCTGGGCTATTCGGACAGCGGCAAGGACGGCGGCATCGCCGCCTCGCGCTGGGGCCTGCAGCATGCGCAGGTCGAGCTGCTGGAAACGGCGGCGGAATTTGGGGTCAAGCTGACCTTCTTCCACGGCCGTGGTGGTTCCATCAGCCGCGGCGGTACCAAGACCACGCATGCGGTGAACGCCTCGCCACGCGGCAGCATCGGTGGCCGCCTGCGCGTCACCGAGCAGGGCGAAGTGATCCATCGCAAGTACGGTATCCGTGCGCTGGCGCTGCGCTCGCTGGAGCAATCTGCTGGCGCGGTATTGCGCGCCAGCCTGCGCCCGCGCGCCAGCGAGCCGCGCGAGGAACAGTGGAAGCCAGTGATGGCCTTGGTCGCCGAGCAGAGTTCAGTGGCGTATCGCGCCTTTGTCGGCGATGCGCAGTTCATGAATTACTTCCGCCAGGCCACGCCGATCGATGTGATCGAACGCATGACGCTTGGTTCACGGCCTTCGCGGCGCCTGGGCCAGGATGCGGCGTTGAGCAATCTGCGGGCGATCCCGTGGGTATTCGCGTGGAGCCAGGCACGCGCGGTAATTCCGGGTTGGTTCGGTGTCGGCAGTGGCCTGCAGGCCGCTGCAGATGCCGGGCATGAACAGACCCTGCGTGAGATGGCGCACGATTGGCCGTTCTTCGAGACCTTCCTCGACGACATGTCGATGGTGTTGAGCAAGGGCGACATCCATATCGCCGAACAGTTCTCCAAGCTGGCCGGGCCACTGCACGAACAGTTCTTCCCGCTGATCCGCGAGGAGCTGGCGTTGACCGCGCATTGGGTGAAGCGCTTGAGCGGCCAGCAGGACCTGCTGGAGCAGGACCCGCGACTGGCGCTGTCGATCCGTCTGCGCAATCCCTACATCGACCCGATCAGCATCCTGCAGGTGGACCTGCTGCAGCGCTGGCGTGCAAGCGACCGCGAAGATGAAGGTCTACTGCGCGCGCTGGTGGCCTGCGTGAACGGCGTATCGCAAGGCGTGCAGAACACCGGCTGAAGCAGTCCTTGTAGTGCCGAGCCATGCTCGGCAGAGGCCTTCCCGGCAATGCCCGAGTGTAGTGGGGGGGGGGGGGGGGGGGGGGGGGGGGGGGGGGGGGGGGGGGGGGGGGGGGGGGGGGGGGGGGGGGGGGGGGGGGGGGGGGGGGGGGGGGGGGGGGGGGGGGGG
>NZ_JBRREC010000125.1:0-10680 GCF_056760015.1 Stenotrophomonas sp. STEN029
GTAAAGCCTCTGCCGAGCATGGCTCGGCACTACGTTGGGGTCTACTGGTGAAGCCCCTGCCGAGCATGGCTCGGCACTACAAGGCATTGCTTGGCAGAGGCTTTACCGGTAAAGCTCCAGCCGAGCATGGCTCGGCTCTACCGGGATCACGTGCATTTTCAGCTTCGCGGCTCGGGTCGCTCCTGCAAAGCACCCGATCAGTACAGATCCATAGGGTCCACATCCAGCGACCAGCGCACGCGGCGCGCCTGCGGCAGGCCATAAGCCTGCGCCATCAAGCCATCCAGCGCTGCATGCAAGGGACGCCGCTGCCCGGCCGACAGCAGCAACTGCGTGCGTTGGAAACCAGCACGGCGCGGCATCGGTGCCGGCATTGGTCCAAAGCGTTCAAGGTCGTTCTGTTTGGGAAGCAGGTGCTTGAGTGCGGCGAGGAATTCATTGGCCTGCTCCACCTGCTTTGCCTCGGCACGTAGCATGGCCATGTGTGCGAATGGGGGAAATCCAGCGGCCTCACGCTGCAGCAGTTCGGCATCGGCGAAGGCGTGGTAGCCACCGTTGACCAGCGTATGCAGCAGCGCATTGTCCGGATGGTGGGTCTGCAGCCAGACCTCGCCGGGGCGTTCCGCGCGACCGGCGCGGCCGGCGACCTGGATCAGCTGCTGCGCCAGTTTTTCGCTGGCGCGGAAGTCGGCCGAGAACAGGCCTTCATCGATGCCGACCACGACCACCAGGGTCAGCTTCGGCAGGTCGTGGCCCTTGGCCAGGATCTGCGTGCCGACCAGGATGCCGGGTTGATCGCCCAGCGTCGCCAGTGTCTGTTCCAGTGCATCGCGGCGGGCGGTGGTGCTGCGGTCGATGCGCAGCACCGGGTAGTCGGGGAACAACTGCAGCAAGCGTTCTTCCAGGCGCTCGGTACCAATGCCCTGCGGCTGCAGCGCCAGGCTGGCGCAATCCGGGCAGGCCAGCGGCACCGGCTGGCGCGCGCCGCAGTGGTGGCATTGCAGGCGACGGCCGCCACCGTGCACGGTCATTGGCGTCTTGTGCAGCGGCGTGCTGCAGCGTTTGCACGGCGCGGTCCAGCCGCAGTCATGGCAGAGCAGCACCGGCGCGTAGCCGCGGCGGTTCTTGAACACCAACACCTGGCTGCCGGCCTTCAGGTGCTGCTCGATGCCGACCAGCACTTCCGGTGACAGGCCATCCTGCAGCGGCCGCTTGCGCACGTCGAACACGCGCACGCCCGGCGGCTTGGCATCACCGGCACGCTGTTGCAGGCGCAGATGCGTGTAGCGACCGCTGCGTGCGTTGTGCAGGGATTCCAATGATGGCGTTGCACTGCCCAGCACCACCGGCACATTCAGTGCCTTGCCGCGCACCATGGCGAAATCGCGTGCGTGGTAACGGATGCCGTCCTGCTGCTTGTAGCTGCCGTCATGCTCTTCGTCGATGACGATCAGGCCGGCCTGCGGCAGTGGTGTGAAAATCGCCGAACGGGTACCGACGATCACCCGTGCTTCACCGCGCGAAGCGGCGGCCCAGACGCGTGCACGTTCGTTGTCGTTCAAGCCCGAATGCAGCGCATGCACCGGAATGCCCAGACGGCTGCGGAAACGGTGCAGGGTCTGCGGGGTCAGGCCGATCTCCGGCACGAGTACCAGTGCCTGCTTGCCTTGCTGCAGGCAGTGGCAGATGGCCTGCAGGTAGACCTCGGTCTTGCCGCTGCCGGTGACGCCATCGAGCAGGAAGGGCTGGAAACCCTCGGCTGCCTGCAGCGCGTCGATCGCTTCTTGCTGCTGCGGGTTGGGCACCGGGCCGGCGACGATGCGCGGCTGCGGGATCACCGCAGCAACTTCGATCCGTCGCGCATGTTCACGCTTCGACAGCGCGCGGGCAGCACTGCGCCAGTCCTCCAGCTGATCGTCCAGCAGGTCTTCATTGACGGGACCGCCGAGCAACAGCGAGGCCAGGCGCTGCGGGCGGGTACCGCTGCGCAGGCGCGCGTAACCGGCGCGGCCTGCCTCGGTCAGTTCCCAGGCCCAGCCATGGGTATCGGCTAATGGCTCGCCGCGGCGCAGGGGCGCTGGCAGCGCGGTGGCGATCACCTCCCCCAGTGGGGCGTGGGTGTAGCGCGCCAGCCAGCGCAGCGAGGCGCTGAGCTCGCCCCCGATCAGCGCGGTGTCATCCAGCCATTGCAGGGCCGGACGCAAGGTCGCCGGGTCATCGCTGTAGCCGATGGCCTCGACTACCCCGACCAGCTCGCGCGGACCGAACGGCACCCGTAACCGACGTCCCACATCACCAGCCTCGGGCGCGGGACTGCCGACCGGAGGCAGGTAGTCGAACAGCTGTGGCAGGGGCACCGGCAGGGCAAGGCGCAGGGTGGGGCAGTCAGGCATGGGGCAAGTTTAGCCGCAGCCGACGACTTGGCTGGCTCCATTCACCGTCATCGTGATGCTGTGAAGTCCTGCATAAATGCGGCGTAAACGCTGGCTGCGCTTGGAGATTTATTGTTATCCACACATCCTGTGGATAACTCTGTGGGTGAGTAATGTGCTCCACGCGTTCAGGGCGATGGAGCAAGCCTTTGGGTCAACTTGGTCAAAAAATAGCCACATAAGATATTCAATAAAAATCAATAACTTATCCGTGAAACAAAAAAGAAATACAGTCTCACGGCGGCGTGCATGGGTCGCTTGTCACAGCGTATTGACGCTGTGCACAAGTTGTTGCAGCGGCTTGCAGAATCGGTCCGCTGCTGCCTTGGGGCGTCGGCAGCGGGGTGTGCGCTCGGTATCATCACGGCATGACGGAGTTCACATGATGGCTGCACCAGCCCCTCTTTCGCCGGCCGCAGCCAATGCTCTGTCCGCCTTCTTGCGCGGGGTGGAACGCCGCGCCCTGGTCGTTGCCGAGCTGCAGGCTGGCGATGCCGCCGTCGGTGAACGCGCGGTGGCCGTGGCCATGCGTGCGTTTGCCGGCCATGCCGCGCAGCTGCTGATGGTTGAATGGCCGGCCCGCTTCTGGGGCCTGCTGTGCAGCACCCCGCAGTTGCTGAAGCCGACCAGCCCGGGCAACTGGGAGCCGGCCTTCGCACACCTGGGCACGCTGGCAGCAGGTGAACGCCTGGCCCTATTGCTGCGGATTGGCGCCGGCCTGGATGAAACAGCGGCTTCGACGGTGCTGGGCGTTGACGCCACTGCCTATCGGCAGGCCCTGGCGGGTGCCTGTCCGGTGGATGCAGATGGTCACCCGGATGCCGCCAGCTGGCGCGCCTTGGCCGAGCAGGTGCAGGCGCTGATCCGCGACCTGTCGCCGCCGCGCCTGCAGCAACTCGAACAGCTGCGCGATTCGGTGATTACCGGCGCCTTGCCCGCCGCAGCCGCTGCGCCCACTGCCGCTGGCAACAGCCCGCGCGTGGAAGAGGAGCGTCGCCGCAAGCCGGCGCCGCGACGCAAACCGGCCAAACCCTGGACGTTGCGCACCTGGCTGCTGCTGTGCCTGCCGCTGCTGTTGCTGGCAGTGGTCGCGCTGTGGTGGTGGCGTTCGCATACGGTGGTCAGCACTGACCCGGATGCTGGCAATGGGCTGGTCGACAACGGTCCGGTGCAGGTGGAATCGCTGCCTGACGACAGTCCCCCGGCCGGGCCGGGCGAAGACCCACATGCGGCGGCCGATGCGGCCATGCTGGCCGATCCTGCGTTGGACACGGCCCGCGATGCCGACTTCCATGCCTGGTATGCAGCCGGTGGCCCGATCCCGGTGGACGAGTCGCAGCCGCAACCCAGCCGTCCGGAACCGGCCGGTGCAGCGCTGGAGACAGCCGATGCCGATGAGTAAGTCTGTTCTGGCGGGCCTGATCCTCGTCGTTGCGCTGCCGCTGCAGGCGGCTGCGCCGACCGCTTTGCCGGGGCTGCCGACCACGACCGGCAGTGCCAGCGTGGTCAGCACGCGCAATGCATGGGCCTCGATGAGCCCCGAGCAGAAGCGCGAGCTCCGTAGCCGCTACGCAGCCTGGCAGGCACTGCCGGCCAGCGAACAACAGCGCATCCGCCAGGCGGCGGGGGCAATCGCGGCGCTGCCGGACGCACAGCGCCAGGCCCTGCGTGCGCGCTATATGGCCATCGACCAGATGCACCGCGATGGTTGGTTGCTGGGTCCGCAGTTGGGTGTGTTGTATCCGCGCCTGCAGCCGCTGTTCGGTTACCTGCCAGCGGCTGAGCGCGAGCCGGTGATTGCGCTGCTGCGACAACTCGATGCCGCCCAGCTGGAACAGCTGAGCCTGATTTCGCAGCGGACTCCGCCGCAGCAACGTGAAGAACTGCGCACCCAGTTGCTGGCCTTGGCACCGGCACAACGCGGTGCCTGGCTGCGCGAGAAAGTCGGGCACTGACTACCGGGCTGTGCGACAGCACGCCATCCGTTCATCCGCGGTGCGGGGCCGTAGCAACCTTGCCACGGTAGAATAGGCACACTCCGCGACCCGGCATCTGTGCGCTTCCTGCGCCGGCCGTAGTCCGCGTCCCTGTGTTTTATGTCCATGTCTCCCGCTACGCCGCGCTTCATGCAAGAAGTGCGGACGACCGGACTGCTCGCCCTGCCGTTGGTGCTGGGCCACGTTTCCACCGGTCTTATTGCCTTTGTCGACAACACCATCGCCGGCCACCATGGCACCGATACCTTTGCTGCGGTCAGCATTGGCACGGCCCTGCTATGGCTGCCGATGCTGGTGCCGATCGGCACCTTGATCTCGCTCACCGCCTCGGTGTCGCAGCTGCACGGCGCTGGCCGTGACCGTGAAATCGGCCCGCTGTTCCGCCAGGCACTGTGGTTGGGCGTGGGCCTGAGCGCGCTGATGTTCCTGTTCCTGAGCGTGGTGCCGGCGTTCCTGCCAGCGTTTGGTATCGCGCCGGAAATCGTGCCCGGTGCCACCGACTTCCTGCATGCCATCCGTTGGGGTGTGCCGGCGCTGACCCTGTACTTCTGCATGCGCTATCTCAGTGAAGGCATGCATTGGACCTTGCCGACCATGCTGATCGGTTTCGGCGGCCTGCTGGTGCTCGGGCCCTTGGGCTACGCGCTGTGCAACGGCAAGTTCGGCTTCCCCGAGCTCGGTGCCGCAGGCCTGGGCATCGCCTCCTCGGTGACCATGTGGGTACAGGCGCTGGCCTTCGCCACCTACCTGTGGACCACCAAGCGCTTCGCCCACCTGCAGTTGTTCAGTCATTTCGAACTGCCGCGCCCGCGCGCTATCTGGGACCTGCTGCGTACCGGTCTGCCGATCGGCATCACCGTGTTGATGGAAGGCGGTCTGTTCATCATCACCGCGCTGCTGATCGGCCGTATCGGTGCCACCGAGGCCAGTGCCCACCAGATTGCGATCAACGTGGCGCAGCTGTGCTTCATGATCCCGATGGGCGTGGCCGAGGCCACCACCGTGCGTGTCGGCCATGCGGTCGGCAGCAACGATCCGCTGGGCGTGCGCCGTGCCACCTGGGCGGGCTATGCCATCGTGCTGGTGACCCAGGTGGTGTCGATCACCGCCTTGTTGCTCGGCCATGACGCGGTGGTGGGGCTGTATACCGACGACCTTGCGGTGGCCGCGCTGGCCTCCACCCTGCTGTTGTACGCGGCCACCTTCCAGATCCCCGATGGCATCCAGGTGTTGTCGGCCGGTGCTCTGCGTGGGCTCAAGGACACCCGCGTGCCGATGTTCATTGCCATGTTCGCCTATTGGGGCGTGGGCATGCCGGTCGGTGCCGGGCTTGGACTGGGGCTGGGCTGGGGGCCGCAGGGCATGTGGATCGGCCTGATCATTGGTTTGACCGTGGCTGCGGTGTTGCTGGGTTGGCGGCTGCGGGTCAGCAGCGGTCGGCTGATCACCCAGGCTGCCCCCTGACTTAAAGGCCATGCCGGCAGCGTCCGGTTATGCGTATCCTGACTTGCAACCAGCCCCAATCGGAGCGTCCATGAATCCCCCTCCAGTGCCACGCCGCAATCCCGTTGCCAGCTTCTTCATCGGCATCTGGGACGTGATGAACTTCACCCGCCGGTTGATCCTCAACCTGCTGTTCTTCGGCTTGCTGTTCCTGATCCTGATCGGTTTGATGGTCGCCGTGGGCAAGGGCGCTTCATCGACGACGCTGCTGCAGGAAGGCACCACCCTGGTGATCGCGCCGGAAGGCCGTCTGGTCGAGCAGTACAGCACCGACCCGCTCAGCCGTGCGCTGGGCAAGGCGCTGGGTGAAACGAATGCCGAAGAGCTGCAGCTGCGCGATCTGATCCGCGCCATCGAAGCGGCCAAGGACGACAAGAAGATCAACCGCGTGGTGCTGCAGCTGGACAAGCTGCAGCCCAGTGGCTTTGCTTCGATGCGTGAAGTAACCGCCGCGCTGCAGGATCTGCGTGCGGCCAAGAAGCAGGTCGTCGCCTTCAGCGAGAACATGGGCCAGTCGCAGTACCTGCTGGCCGCGCAGGCCGATGAGGTCTACCTCGACCCGATGGGCGGCTTGTTGCTGGAAGGCCTGGGGCGCTATCGCCAGTACTTCCGCAGCGGTCTGCAGGACAAGCTGGGCGTGGACGTGCATCTGTTCAAGGTGGGTGAGTTCAAGTCCGCCGCTGAGCCCTATGTGCTCGACGCCGCCTCGCCGCAGGCCAAGGAAGCCGACCTGTTCTGGATGAACGACGTGTGGCAGCGCTACCTGGGCGACATCGCCAAGGCACGCAAGCTCGACGCCGCGCAGCTGGCTGCCGGCATCGACACGCTGCCCGAAGGCATTGCCGCCGCCGAAGGCGACCTGGCCCGTTTCGCCCTGCAGCAGAAGCTGGTGGATGGCCTGAAGACCCGCGAGGAAGTGGACGCGCTGCTCACCGAGCGCGGCGTCGCCGACGGCGATGCTGACGGTGGCTACCGCCAGATCGGCCTGGGCGAGTACCTGACCCAGCTCGACGCACGTCGCTCGCCGATGGATTCGCGTCCGCAGGTTGCCGTGGTGGTTGCCGAAGGCGAGATCGCCGGCGGCGACCTGCCGGCTGGCCGTATCGGTGGTGTCTCGACCTCGGCGCTGCTGCGCGAGGCACGCGACGACGACGACGTGAAGGCCGTGGTGCTGCGCGTGGACTCGCCGGGTGGCGAAGTGTTCGCCTCCGAGCAGATCCGCCGTGAAGTGGAAGCGCTCAAGGCCGCCGGCAAGCCGGTGGTGGTGTCGATGGGTGACATGGCCGCATCCGGTGGTTACTGGATCAGCATGAACGCCGACCGCATCTATGCCGACGAATCCACCATCACGGGCTCGATCGGCATCTTCGGCATGATCCCGAACTTCGCCCGCAGCCTGGACAAGATCGGCGTGCACACCGACGGTGTCGGCACCACCCGTTTTGCCGGCGCGTTCGACGTGACCCGGCCGATGGACCCGGCCGTTGGCCAGGTGATCCAGTCGGTGATCAACAAGGGCTATGCCGATTTCACCGGCAAGGTGGCAGCGGCACGCAACAAGCCAGTTGAAGCGGTGGATGAAGTCGCACGCGGCCGCGTGTGGAGCGGTGCGCAGGCCAAGGAGCGCGGTCTGGTTGATGCCTTCGGTGGCCTGAAGGCGGCCGTTGCCGATGCGGCGGAGCGTGCAAAGCTCGGTGAAAGCGACAAGTTCCGCGTGCGTTACATCGAGAAGGCAGCTACCCCGTTCGCGCAGTTCATGACCGGCTTCGCCGGCAGCCGCGCCGGCGCCTGGATGCTGGCCGACTCGGGCGTCGCACGCATGCTGATCGCCAAGCAGATGCCGGAGCTGGACACCCAGTTGCGCTTCGTCGAAGACGCAGTGAAGGACCGCAATGGTGCACCGGTGAAGTCGTTGGCGTACTGCTTCTGCGGCTTGTAAGCGCACCTGTGTGATGTGCAACAACAACGCCGCCCAAGGGCGGCGTTGTTGTTTCTGCACTGTAGTGCCGAGCCATGCTCGGCAGGGGCTTTCCAGGCAATGCCCAGTAGTGCCGAGCCATGCTCGGCAGTGACGTTGCCGGTAAGGCCCATTGCCGAGCATGGCTCGGCACTACATGTGGGTTTTCGCGGTAAGGCCCCATTGCCGAGCATGGCTCGGCATTACAGGTGACGCGCTACTTGGCGGTATCGGTGCCACCAATCGCTGCATCCAGCTCGGCTTTCTGCGCCTTGCTGGCCTGCTCGGCCGCTGCAGCAGCAGCCTTGGCCTGGTCCAGATCCTTCTTCATCGCATCACGCAATGCGGTGGCCTGCGGCTCAGGAGGACGTTCGGTGTCCGGCGCTTGTGGCTTGCATGCTGCCAGCGCAAGCAGCAACGGCACCATCAACAGGGAAAGACGCTTCATCGGCATGCTCCGCTGGGCTCAGGCAGCTATCCTAGCCCCATCTTCCTGCAGCGTCCCTTCACGGACGCTGCACCCTGCATTGATGAGGAAACAGCATGAATCCGCAGCGTTGGCGCCTGGATGGGCAAACCGCCTTGGTCACCGGTGCCAGTGCCGGCATTGGCCTGGCAATCGCACGTGAGTTGCTGGGTTTCGGTGCCGATGTGCTGATCGTCGGGCGTGATGCCGACGCACTTGAAACCGCGCGCGATGAACTGGCCGAAACCTTCCCGGAGCGCGCCATCCACGCGCTCTCGGCCGACGTCAGCGATGACCAGGATCGGCAGGAAATCCTCGACTGGGTCGAAGACCACAGCGACGGCCTGAACATCCTGGTCAACAACGCCGGTGGCAACACCACCAAGGCGGCAACCGAGTATTCCGAAGACGAGTGGCGCGGGATCTTCGAGACCAACCTGTTCTCGGCCTTCGAGCTGTGCCGCTACGCGCACCCGTTGCTGACCCGGCACGCATCCTCGGCGATCGTCAATGTCGGCAGTGTTTCCGGCATCACCCATGTGCGCAGTGGCGTGGTCTACGGCATGACCAAGGCGGCGATGCAGCAGATGACCCGCAACCTGGCCTGCGAGTGGGCCGAGGATGGTATCCGCGTCAACTCGGTGGCGCCGTGGTACATCCGTACCCGCCGTACTTCCGGGCCGTTGTCCGATGCCGATTACTACGATGAAGTGATCGCGCGCACGCCGATGCGGCGCATCGGTGAGCCGGAAGAAGTGGCCGCTGCTGTGAGCTTCCTGTGCCTGCCGGCATCGAGCTATGTCACCGGTGAATGCATCGCGGTGGACGGCGGCTTCCTGCGTTACGGCTTCTGAGTGTTGCAGTCGCTGCCAGCCAGCAGTGACTGCAGGCGGAGATGTTTTTCCCGCAGCGTCTCGGCCTGGCTGGCCGCTGCAAAACGCCATTCCGATTCGGCGTCGTTCACCCATTGCTGCCAGGTGGCGCAGCGCTGCGCAGGGTCGACCGCCGTGCAGGTATCGCGAATCACTTCGCAGGCATCACCTGCGCCGGTGTTCGGGTTGCCGTCCAGGCCGGTGACCTGCATGGCCACGCAGCGTGACGGCGGCTCGTTGGTTTCGCTGAAGTAGTTCTGGCCTTCGCGGGTGCGGCATTGGAACAGCTCGGGCAGCGGAACCGGTGGTGCGGTCACAACCGCGGCAGCCTTCGTAGGGGTGGCTGCCGCAGCAGCAGGAACGGGTGCCGCGATCAATTGCGGTAGCGCTGCAGGCGGCGGGTTGGCAATCGGTGGTGAAGGTGGTCCGGTCGCTACTGCCTGCATGACTTTCTTGCTCTGCTGCTGCGTGCCTTTGGGGCAGGGCATGTTCTGCACGGTGAGCGCGCCGGCGGCATCAGTGCAGCGATAGAACACGACCTCGGCGGCCCGCGCGCTGGCGCTGGCCAGAAGCAGGATCAGGATCAGGCAACGCATCAGGTTCCCCCACAGTCCTGTTCAAGCCGCGCGTCGATGCCGCGTTGCTCGCGGGTCAGTTCCCGACGTTCGCTCTGCAGCGCGCTGTTGTAGCGGCGGATCAGTTCCCAGCGCCGATCGCGCAGGCGCGCGCAGACTTCCTGTGGCGGCAGGGCATGGCAGCTGTCTCGCACCAGCACCGAACCCATCGGAACCGCGACACCTGCTCGCCACGGGATACCGCCTCCGCCGGGTGGGCGCGGCGGGCGTGGGCCACCGTGGCCGGGACCATGGGTTGGGTAGGCATAGCCCCAGGTCGGCATCCAGCGTGGATTGCCTTCGTTGTTGTCGCTGGTATAGCGCTCGCCTTCGGCGGTGACGCATTCGTACATCGGCTGTGGAGGCTGCACCGTGACCACCCGCACTTCGCGCTGGATGACCGGCGCGGTTGTGTGTGGGGCTGCTGTGGAGGCTTGTCGCGGTGGTGGATCCTTCGGCCGTGTCATGTCCAGCACCTGTTGCTGATGCGCCTTGGTGCAGGGCGCATCCTGCAGCGACACCGCGCCATTGCTGCCAACACAGCGGTAGATGCGGACATTGTCCGCCGAGCTGGCGGGAGGCGGGTCAACCGCCAGGGCCACGGCAGGCAACCAGACCAGGCAACCGAGCAGGGGCAGGCGAGCGCGCATGCCGGCAGTGTGCCACGACGGCTTCGTTGTTGTTGTAGGAGCGGCGTGAGCCGCGGAGCTGGCAATCCCTGTAAGGCCAAAAGGGCCTACCCCTCCCCAGCCCTCCCCTTGGCTTCGCCAAAGGGAGGGAGCGAAAACGTAGTGCCGAGCCATGCTCGGCTGAGGCGCTACCGGTGAAGCCCCTTGCCG